>CAYNHC010000249.1:2307-5316 GCA_964396705.1 uncultured Paludibacter sp. | reverse complement strand
GCGGAAATCAGCGTTCTATTATCTTCATAACATTTTAACTTATATAAACTCTATTTAATATTCAATTATTCACACCTTGCGAAAGCTCAATAAATTATTAAAGTTGATTAGTAACGAACTTTTTATAGTTGTAAAGTTCTCTATGCGATAACGCGTTTGATGCTAATTATCATTTTGTTAGATAAATTAATAGTTTAAATATGTGCCTTCATGTATTTAGCAATTTTCATTTTGAATGTATTTACATCCTATATGACAAATTTGTACACCCTTTCCGATAAGGGATGTTACCCTATTTTACAATAATTACCATATCTTTGACCTGCTTATTTATCGGTTTTTATTATGATATAATAACTTTCTTCGAATTACTTTTTTATTATTTACCCTTAAATTTCACAAAATGAAAAGAAACTTCTACTTTTTAGTTGCCCTTTGTATATCATGGGCATTTACATTCCAATTACAGGCTGCAAATGTGAATCCTACAGCCGGTGTTTTTTATAATATTGTTCAGACACCTTCCAACATGATATTTGGTGCTGTGAATAATACACAACCAGTTGTGCAGACAGCTACAAATTCCTTAACACAGGCATTTGAGTTTATTCCTGTTGAAGGAAAACCGGATACATATTATATAAAAACCTTTCTGGGAATGTATCTTAATAAATCAACAAGTAACACCTGGAGCACAGTTTATCAAAGTGCCATTAATGATTTAAGCTCTGAGTGGGTTATTACAGATGATGCAAGCAGTACCACTGTTTTTCGTTTGATGTTGAATTTTAATAGCAAATACCTGGCTACTGATGCTACTACCACTGACTCTTATTTATATTGTGATAAAGCAGTAGATCATGTCAGAGGTTTATTTACTTTAACTCCAGCCACAATCCCTACTGAACTTGTTGCAGCCTATAATAGTCTGACGCTTGGTGATATTTCAGGTATAACATCTAATATAACATTACCTACAATGAGTGGAAATATCCCTATTGTTTGGACATCTTCATTACCACTTGTTATAACAAACGATGGAGTGGTAACACAACCTGATAAATATGATGCAATTGTGAAATTGACAGCTTCGATGAAACAGGAAATTAACGGTGTGACTTATACCATGACAAAGGAATTTTTAGTGACTGTAAAAGCTAAAACAGTTGTTTCGGAGCAATTGGCACAGTGGAATTTTATCGGAAGTTCAATTTATGAATCAAACGGTGCATTTAAAGTAAAAGATGTATCAGAAAGTGGATTTGAAGGAACAATAATGAACGATGCACGTATTCGCACCATCGGAGGTCCAAATTCAGGTAGAATTAATGTGTTGGATTTAGGTAATGGAACAGGTTATTTCGATATGGGTACAGATATTGGAAAAGCAGTGTATTCGTTAGGAGATTATACCATGTGCGGTTTCTTCCGTATTGATGATGACTATGCAGAACTGAACAATAACGGTAACTTCTATTGGTCATTCTCTAATTCAGAAAATACGCCTGTTGATATGAACGGATATATACTTGGAAGTTTGAAAGCTCAGGCTGTGGAAGTTACACCAAAATATTGGTCAACTGGTGCACAAAGTGTTGGATTAGGTACAAATGCACCTAAAAATGGATGGCATCATATGGCATTTACACAAAGTGGTTCGACTGCTACATTGTATATCGATGCAGTTCAGGTTGCTCAAAACACAGCTTTTACTAATATTCCTTCTGTTACATTGCCACAAGCAGGAATGACAGGAACGCCATTTAACTGGTTAGGACGTTCAAGTTATCCTACAGATGTATATTTGCGCAAATCGTTACTTTATGATTTTCAGTTATTCAGAATAGCATTGTCTGCCGAAGACTTCATAGGTTACATTTCGGTGGCCGATTCAATTGCAAAATTAGATGCAGCATATCTTGAAAATTCAGATCTTATTCTTCCTGAATTAACCACTGAAAAGGAAGCGCTTGATTTGGGCAATTTATCTGCTGTAATAAGCGATATCACTTTGCCATCGAAAGGCTCAGTTGATAATACAATATCAATAACCTGGAAAACAAAAAATCCATCCTTAATTACATCTGATGGAAAAGTGACTCGTCCTAAGTATTTCAACGGAAATGATACACTTACTGCAACGCTTTCGAAAAGTGGTCAGAAACTTACTAAAACATTTCCTGTAACCGTACTTTTAGAACCCGGTTCAGAATTTACCGACAATTTGATTGTTAAATATGATTTTGCAACTGTTACCAATGATACAATAGTTACTGATGCTGCCGAAAAACATTTTACAGGTGTCGTTAAAAATGATGCAAAAATTAAATCAATTGGTTCTACTGTTAAATACAATGTATTAGAATTAGGCGATAGTATCGGCTATTTCGATATGGGACTTGAAGTCGGAAAAGTGCTTTATAATTTATCAGATTACACAATGTCAGCTTATTATCGGATTGATGAATCTTATACCGATATTACAACAAACGGTAATTTTATTTGGAATTTTTCCAATACAACCGATGCCATGAATGTAAGAAACGGTTATATTATTGGAAGTTTAAAAGATCAAAGTCAGAGTATAACCCCCGGATATTATACTGCAGCTACAGGTAATCAGGCAATAAGCTTTGCCACACCTGCATTATCAGGTAATTGGCACAATTTAACCTACACACAGAGTGGTTTAGTTGGAACATTATATGTTGATGGTACGCCTGTTCAGACGTCAGATATTACAAATATTCCTTCAACAGCGTTGCCTAAAGCCGGATTCTCAGGAACTCCTTACAACTGGTTGGGTCGCTCATGTTATGCTACGGATGCATATCTGCGCAAAACATTAGTTTACGATTTCAGATTGTATAAAACGGCATTGACAGATGAACAAATTCAGTTCAGTTTGTTGAATGTGGGTGGTACTATCAGTAATTTGGAATTAGCTTATGCCGAGTCATTAAGTGGAATGAAACCAATAAGTAATTCGCCTTATAAAGTAATTCCGGT
>CAYNHC010000249.1:0-2207 GCA_964396705.1 uncultured Paludibacter sp. | reverse complement strand
AGGATATATATTCCGGCAGGAATTTCCGAAACAGGTAAAGTTGTTTCGTAAGTAAATGTTTTGATTACAGTTCCATATAGAGTAATTATCTCAGTTTTCTCAACAATTTCATCTGAACTTATCTTCAGATTATTGATTGCCGGATTAGGATATACACTCAGGTTGTTATTGTTAGTTGTCGCAATTTTTGTAGGAGGACAATCAGTGCTCACAATCAAATATTTACCACTTGATAATCCATTGGTTTTGTAGCAAATATCTGCCGTTATACCTGTCACATCTACAGATTGACTGTTTCCTGCACCATTGTTGAAAACCATATTTACTGAACTTATCGAACTGTCAAAAGTATAGGTGTACCAACCGTCGGAACCTGCATTTATTACTGTACCCGGCCATGCACCTAACACTGATGTTGATGTTCCAGTCCAGGCATAAAAACCTACAGTTGTCCATGTTTCAGGTTTCTGAAAACGAACGGTTATACCGCCCGATGAAGCTGTGGTGTAATACGTATGGGTGGCTACAGCCGATACGAGTCCGGAAAAGTCGGCGGCAAATGCTTTCAATACTGTTCCATCATTTGCGATAGAAATGGTTGATCCTGAGCTAATTTTGGTAGATGATAAAGTAGGAGTTGTTCCATCTAAAGTATAATAAATAAAAACCGGAGTGTTTTCTCCTGTTGCGGTTAACGTCACATTTGTTCCTCCCACATATCGACCACCTACGGGCGAAACCGTGAGAACCGGATTAGCATTGGCACTTCCACTTCCAACCCAGGTATGCAAAATCATGGAACGGGCAATATTACCTTTGGTGTCGGTGGCTTCCACATAATAATCGACAAGGATGTTTTTGAGTCCTGTAATTTTGGCCGAATATTGATTGGCTTTGTAAGTGGGACTCATGGTTGTGTAACTTGTAATGGCTGTATCTTTCATTTCCACCGTTTGCCATACACCAACTCCTGCACCTCCGGCAAAAGTTTTATTAGTTATTAAATCAATATTATTGGTAGCACTCACCGTACGGTATTTTAGTTGGACTGAACTTAAACCGCTGATATCAAATACATAAGTCCAAACTGTGAAATCACGTGGTTGAATTACCGACCATTCTGTGGCTCCCGGATTGTAGGGCTTACGCTGCGGATGATAAATGGAAGGAGCTGTTAAATCATTTCCCGAATTAATGACTGTAATGGCTTTGGTAGTAGCCAGATTGGAAGCTCTGGTAGGATGAGTATCCCAGTCTTCGGTGCCATCCCAGTACCAGTAACAACTTGTTTCTCCAACCAGCAGAAAATCAATGGCTTCTTTAGTGTTTTGTGAGGAGGGGTCAATTTGTTCTGCCGTTTTTACAATGTTACTTGTTGCAGTAATCACACTCCAACTGTTGCGGTCGGGACTGTAATAATTCGATTTTGTAACCCCGTTGAGTGAATAATTCCCCGGATCGCCATTCCATTTCAAAAACATAGGATCGGCTCCAGCACCGTACCAACTTCCTGCTTCCACATGAATATAATCGTTGGCAGCTGGTGGAAATTGATCTAAATAATCCTGAATGGTAGTGCAAACGAATCGCGAAGGATTGGATTGTAACCAGGCCACAAAATTGTCGAAATTACTGCTGTAATATCCCGACGAACCTCCACCGTGATTGTCACCGTCATGGTGTAAAACAATTAAAATCGGATGTTCAGGGTCGGTATTGTAACTTTCAATCTGACTCATGCAATTTTCATATTGCAATGCGCCGAATCCACCGCGTCCATCTTCGTTGCCATATAGCATCGAAGTAGGCAAAGCTATCATTTTATATTCTTTTCCGGTTGTGGGGTCAATGTATCTCATCCAGTGCGGGCGATGTCCCCAACCTGCCGAGATAGCTCCCGGAGCATACAATCCTGTTAGTTTTTTCCAGTCACCGGGATCTGCATTTACCTGATCAGCCTTGTTTTGTTCCATAATGCTGAAACTATTTACCCACGGTTGATTGATACATGCACGGTCGAAATGCGAATTATCGACCATAACCCATTCAAAACCTTCGGCTGCAAGAGCCGGAATCATGTGTTCTTCAAAAGCATTTTCGGGAGGGAAAATTCCTTTTGAGTAAGGCATTCCGGGAAAATTGGCAGCAAACGCAGCTTTATGTTTTTGTATTTGTTTGCGAATATCGGTGCTGTCTATCAATGGCAT
>CAYNHC010000248.1:0-5337 GCA_964396705.1 uncultured Paludibacter sp. | reverse complement strand
TTTTATTTTTATGAACATTTACGTAGGTAACTTAAGTTACAAAGTTAGAGAAAGCGATCTTAGAGAAGCTATTGAAGAGTATGGTCAAGTTGACTCATGCAAAATTATCATTGACCGCGACACTCGCAAATCTAAAGGTTTTGCTTTTGTTGAAATGGCTGATGATGCAGCTGCAAAAAAAGTTATTGCTGAACTAAACGGAGCAGAATTTGATGGCCGTGCAATGGTTGTTAAAGAAGCAACTCCAAGAAACTAAAATTTAGTTTCTTAAAAAAAATACAACTAAGCTTCTGTTATCGAAAGATAGCAGAAGTTTTTTTATTGTAGAAAATCAAATAAAACAACCAAAAATATCATTTCAACAAGAATATTTAAATAAAATGACGTTTTTTTATTCTAACTTCAAATTTATAAAACCTCATTTGTGCTTTTTTGGCAATCCAAATTTATAGCCAAAATTCCATTCGAGAAAGTCGGCATGATGAAAAACATAACCATGAACATTCACTCCAACAAAATAATTTTCGTTGATATGATATTTCACTCCAAGTCGTTGATAAGTTACAGGTCTGATTTCGAAAGACAAACGGGTGATATAATCATTCGGTTTATTAGTAATATAAATACCGGGCTGCATTAAAAGTGAGAACCGATTTAAAACTAATTCGTAAGAGGCAAAAACACTTAAATTAATTCTACCCGATAAAGGTCCTTCGTTTACGACAAAAGCACCATTCTGAACAGTTATCGATGTATTATTATTCCCATCATATCCAACCGTAAAACCTAACCCAATTTTCGATTTATAACTTACTTGTCGGTTAAGAACTGCTGTAACTCCAAAAACTTTATAAAACACACCTCTATACTTAGTCAAAGTATCAACTCCCGGCAACAGACAAACCAAATTCTTGTAACCTCCATAGGCAGAAAAATCAATGGAGGTGTTTTTTACATATGGAGGCACTTGTTTTTTGAGTTCAGGTCTTTTATACCCATTCACATTATATTCAAGCGCCAGCTTAGGTGAGTACATATTTATCCCACCATTCGGGGTTTTCATTCTACCATTGGAATTATGAACAAAGTCATATCCAACTTTCAAACAAAAATGTCTGTTAAGTTCAAAACCGACATTTAATCCAAGATCGATAAATGATGTAATGTGCGAAGCGTAACCCGGATTAAAATTATTAATAGTTGGGTCAAATATTTTTGGGTTTAACGATATTCCAAATCCTGTTTCAGCATTTAAACTCATTCTACTCCATCTGAAAATTGGCGCTTTAACAATACCATATAAAGCAACCGGATTACTAAATTCAGGATTATCCGGAAAATTTGCAACATTAATACCTATTCCATACAACGGATAATCATATACTTGTTCCCAATTTTTTTCACCCGTAGTTTGTTTTAAAAACTGTAACGACACAGAATTATATCTCTTGAATTTTTCAGGATCATTTATATCATGTAATAAGTAAGGACTATTGGGGATAATATAACCTGATTGATATGAACCTGAAATTACATAATTTTTCCTAACAGATATAATAGTATCCGGATTTTCGGCTGCAACTGAACTACAAATCTCAAACATCAAAAAAGAAAAAAATAAACACCTTCCAACTTCGGAAATATATTTGCAGTAAGATTTCATAAAAGTGTTTGTTTTATAATTTTCAATAACCAGTTCGGATTAAATCTTTATAAGCCAAAAACGAGATGAGAAATTCCAATTAATAAAAACGGGGTTGTATTATTAACAATTTAAACATACATAATGTTGAGGAATGAATATACTTAAAGTCAAAATAAACTTATGAAAAACACAAAGACATTTATTATATTATCAAAAAAACAATCAATTTCAGAAATTAACACATATGATTTGGAGTCCAACAAACTCCTTATTGTTTAATGAATCCTTGTATTTTCTTATAATATTGTTTTACAAATAGATTTGTATCGGTGCGGTGTTTTAAAATTGAATCATTCAAATCGAATGTCACATTATGTCTGTCGGCTTTTAATCCTTTGATTCCATTTTCATTATCAACCTGAAAATCAATATCATTCTCAGCATATTTTTTCATAATCCACTTATAAATTATACTTGGATCATAAATTTTAAAGTGTAAAAAATCCACATTTTCAATCCCATCTCCACTATACCATGTTTTATCTTGCAGAATATCGCTGAAATTAACTTTTTTATTATTGTTAAATTCGCCTCCTATTAAGTACATAGGAATACGTATATCAACCATCCAATGTATAGACTCGGGTGGAAGAACATTTGCAACATCAAGCAAGGTCATACTATATGCTGAACAACCGGCACCTTCATTTTCGAATCGTGGATAGAGTGCACCATTGTAATAATTGCTTGGAGAAAAACCATTTTCATTCACCTTTCCGTAATAATTAATAAACTTGAGTATCCTCCTGACTGCCTCCTCATTGATAATGAACTTAACATATGCCACTTTATTACGTTTAGAGTAGAGTTCTAAACTTCTTTTAATTTCGTTCTCAGGTTCTATCTTCCCACGCACATTGAGACCTAAAGTTCCAAAACCAACCTTTTTAACAAGTACTGCATTTGCATTTTCAGATTTATCAATACTTGTCATAGCCGTAAAAAGTGTATCGGGCAATGAAGATGAGATTATTCGTGCTTGCGCATGTCTGATCACGTAATAATTCTTTTGTAATGCTGCATTAAAAAAACACACGTTCATGCTTTTGAACAGATCAGATGGATTAGACCAGTTGATGTCACCAGTTGACGTAATCACGTAAATCGTGATTTCATGATATTGAAAAGTACTATCATTATTAGTGCCGGCAAATAATGCCTTGATAGAAAAAAGTAAAATAAATAATGAAACTTTTCCAATATGAAAAAAAGGGGTTAGTGTTTTTTTCATAAGTTCTATCATTTAGAAATTAGTATGTTGAAATTTGTCTGCATAATAAACCCACTCAAAAAAGACAGACTTAAATTTAAGTTGAACTCCAGCGATCAAGCACTTTTGAAAAGTTTAATTTTAGAAACAGTCTATTATTCATCTATACAGAAAATCAATCAATTTAAACAAAAATCTTTGTTTAAATCAGAAAACAGGAATGTCATCAAAGGAATGGTTAGAATTTAAATATCAATATATTGCGAATAGAATGAAAGCATTCAATTTAAATAGCTTTACATTTATTTAAGTAATAGGAAGATATAGGTAAATCAGAAATGGGAATAAATTTTCATATAGAATAACCCCTGAATAAACATACTTAAAACAAATATAAGTAACGAAATGTTTTTCGAAATAAAAACACAAATGACATTAAAATAGTAAGATATTTTTTTTAATACTCAGCACTTATCAATTCATGTAAACATTTGATTCTCAATTCGACCAGTCGAATTGAGAATCAAATGTTTAGTCATTTTTTTTCATTATCCCCCAGTTGCGCTTCGCTTACTAGGGGTTATTCACATTTAGCCACTCCGTGGCAAAGAACTTATTCTCCAATATTCCAAAAGTTTGTATATCTATTTGAAAAAACAGAGGAGTGCTGAGTAGTAAGTTTTTTTATTTATGATATTTTAAAAGTCAGCACATAATCAGTTGGCTTATTGAGTACAGGTAGCTGAATTTCCAAACCATCCTTCGACTGTTTAAAATTTACTTTTCCATAACCAAGCAATATTACTTTTTTAGCTTTTCCGAAGTCAGTATTGTCTTTTGATAATGATTTAATTAAAACCACTTTACTTTCGGGTTTATTCATTACAAATGCATAAAGAGTTTTGTTTTTAATAGTAAAACGGACATCTGAAGAAGTATATCTGATCTTTCCTTCATTAAAACCCTGTGCATTAAGCGGATTTGCAATCTCAACACTTGGTCCTTCGCCATAAGTTTTCCATGGTCGGGTATCGTAAATTCCTTCACTGTTCAGTTTCATCCACTCACTTATTTCTTCCACCACTTTGATTTCTTTATCGTCAATGGTTCCATCTCCACGTACAGGAACATTCAGCAGCATATTACCGTTTTTGCTAACAATGTCTATCAAAAGTCGAATTACTTTGTCAGCAGTTTTGTAGCGATTTTCGTTGTACACCGAACGGCGGTAATGCCATTCACCTATACAGGTACATGATTGCCACGGAATTTCCTGAATTTTATCGGGTGCTCCTTTTTCCACATCCCAGATTATTGCCTTTTTTTGTTCATCGTTCAATATCTTACCAAAAATCACACCTTCAGATTTTCCTTTTGAAAGCTTATCATTATGATTATAGAAATGGGCAGCAATTTCGAGCCCCACATTACTTATAGGCCAAAGTGGCAGCGCTGTATCATCGAAATAAATTAAATCGGGATTATATTTATTGATTAAATCCACCGTTCTATCGTAGAAATTATTGCAATATTTCTCGGTTGGCAAAGTAACTCCATTTTTCCATCCCCATTGACTGTGAATTGTACCAGGATTGTCTGCACCTAAACTTAACTCATGGTTCTGTGCATACAAATCCTGTGGATCAAGACCTTCCCACCATTTTCCTTTACCATCTTCTTTTGTCAGTTTCCCATCATAATTAACACCCGCTTTGGGACCGGTTTTATCTGCAAGTTGTGATGGTTCGTAAAAAAGCCAGGCATGTGCAGCATGATTACTTACTCCAAAGTACAAACCGTTTTTTCGTGCAGCCCGCTCCCACCCGCCAATAATATCTTTTTTTGGTCCAACATTTACAGAGTTCCATGGCTGGTATTTGCTGTCGTAATTATCGAAATTATCGTGATGATTTGCCATAGCAAAAAAATACCGCGCTCCTGCCTTTTTATAAAGTTTCACCAACGCATCAGGATTCCAGTTTTCTGCTTTCCATGCATTACACACGTCCTTAAACCCAAATTCGGAGGGATGACCGTATTTAGCAACATGTGCCTTATACTCACGACTACCTTCAACATACATAAACCGCGCATACCAATCGCCTTCCTCGGGTTGACATTGTGGTCCCCAATGAGCCCAAATTCCAAACTTGGCGTTTCGAAACCAATCGGGTACTTTGTATTGTTGCAACGATTCCCAGTTGGGTTCAAATTTACCCTTTTCCAAAGGTTCGGTTTGAGCAAAAACAACAAAATTGAAAGCAATAAAAATGACAAAACTAAATATTTTCTTTTTCATTGTAAATAATAGAGTTTATATAAGTTAAATATTATGAAGATAATAGAACGCTGATTTCCGCTGATTTAGCTGATTTAGCTGATTTAAAACGGATTTAAATTTCGACAAGTCGAAATGATTAAG
>CAYNHC010000247.1:0-5347 GCA_964396705.1 uncultured Paludibacter sp. | reverse complement strand
GAGTGTGAAATAAGGAATTGCGTAAAAGTTAAAGGATTTGAAACCTGCGGCGATTGTTCGGAAATGAGCACTTGCCAGATAGTTGCAGGTGTTCATCAATATGTCCCGGAAGCTATTACAAATTTACAATCGCTAAAATAATATTTTTTAAAAACAACTAAATGAAACAATTAAAAACAGCGTTGCTATGCCTTCTAATGGTTGGACTGCAAACCAATGCACAAAACATGAAAACTATTTACATGGACAATAATGCGCCTATCGAAAAGCGCGTTGAAGATGCTTTAGCACGGATGACTCTTGACGAAAAAGTGGCTATGTGTCACGCGCAATCTAAATTTTCGTCTCATGGTGTTCCTCGCTTGGGAATTCCTGAAATCTGGATGAGCGATGGACCTCATGGTGTGCGTGAAGAAATTGAATGGGATACATGGAACGCCGCCAAATGGACTAATGATTCATGTATGGCTTTCCCTGCTTTAACATGTCTGGCAGCTTCATTCAATCCTAAACTTTCGTATGACTATGGCGTTTCCATCGGCGAAGAAGCCCGATATCGTCGAAAGGACATTCTTCTTGGCCCCGGAGTGAATATATACAGAACACCTTTGAACGGACGCAATTTTGAGTATATGGGAGAAGATCCGTATTTGGCGTCGAAAATGGTGGTTCCTTATATTCATGGTGTGCAGCAAAACGGAGTAGCAGCCTGCGTAAAACATTTTGCGCTTAATAATCAGGAAGAATATCGTGGACATATCAACGTTAATCTGAGCGATCGCGCTTTGTACGAAATTTATTTGCCGGCTTTCAAAGCTGCTGTTGAAGAAGGTAACGCATGGTCGATTATGGGTGCTTATAATCAATTTCGCGGTGAACATTGCTGCCACAACAATTTATTACTGAATAAAATTTTGAAAGGTGATTGGAAGTTTGATGGTGTAGTTGTAAGCGATTGGGGAGGTGCACACGATACAAAACAAGCTGCATTAAATGGTTTGGATATTGAAATGGGAAGTTATACCAACGGACTGAGTTCCAAAGCAAAATTCGGATACGAAGATTATTATCTGGCTCAACCTTTCCTTCAATCGCTTAAAAAGGGGGAAACGCCCATGTCGGTTCTCGAAGATAAAGTCCGACGTATTTTGCGATTGACTTTCCGTACCTCCATGATGGGTAATCGCCCTTACGGACGGTTTGTTTGTGAAGATCACAGTACAACAGCACGTCGGGTAGCCGAAGAAGGAATTGTTTTGTTGAAAAATAACAAACAAATTTTACCGGTTATTCCCGGTAAATATTCAAAAATAGCTGTGATAGGCGAAAATGCCACCCGCAATATGACTGAAGGTGGTGGTTCATCCACTTTAAAAGTGAAATATGAAATCTCTCCACTGAATGGATTGATTGATAAATACGGGAAAGATAAAATTGTTTATAGCCGTGGATATGCCTCAGGACCATCAATGTGGGATCGCGAAGTACCATCGAAACTGAATGCCGATTCATTATTAAAAGAAGCCGTTGAAGTCACTAAAAATGCAGATATTGTTTTCTTTTTCGGCGGATTAAATAAAAATCACTCGCAGGACAGCGAAGGAGCCGACCGCAAGAATTATGAATTACCTTACGGACAGGATAAATTAATTGAAGCGATTCTGAAGGTAAATAAAAATGTGGCAGTGATTCTGATAAGCGGAAATGCAGTGGCAATGCCTTGGGTAAAAGATGTTCCGGCTATTGTACAAGCGTGGTTTCTTGGTTCCGAAAGTGGTAGTGCCATTGCCAATGTGCTTACCGGTGCTGTAAATCCAAGCGGTAAATTGCCGTTTAGCTTTGCTACAAAATTGAACGATTACGGCGCACATGCTTTTGGTGAAATTTCTTATCCGGGCGACAGCATCAATCAGGAATACAAAGAAGATATACTGGTGGGTTACCGTTGGTTCGATACCAAGAAAATCAAACCGCTGTTCCCCTTTGGTTTTGGCTTGTCATATACCACTTATGAATATGGAAAAATGACTGCCGATAAAAAGCAATACACTGCCGACGAAACCATAAAACTTTCGTTTACATTGAAAAATACCGGAAAAGCAGATGGTGCTGAAGCGGTACAAATATACGCTTCACAACCCAAAGCATCTGTTGCCCGACCTGCAAAAGAACTGAAAGCATTTGATAAAATTACCTTGAAATCGGGTGAAACGAAAACGGTGGAACTGAGTGTGAAAGTTAAAGATTTAGCATTTTTCAATGACAAAACACATAGTTGGACAGTGGAACCTGGAGAATTTGTACTTTACAATGCTGCATCAGCAGCTGAAATTAAAAGCACAGTAAAAATACAGGTGAAATAGTTTAAAGTTTTATTTAAACAAAAATAACCCGAAAGCTTCTACAGTTTCGGGTTATTTTATTTCAAAAATCACTTGTCTTTATTGTCTTTTAAATATTTCATTTCTATAATAAACTCAACAAATAAGCTCAATCCTCCAAATAATAAAACCGAAGATCCATAAATAACACCTGAAATTTCGTAAGCATAATGATTAACCTCGATATTAGGAATTGGTCCATAAACATAAACCTGACAAATAAAGAATCCAATCAACAAACCAAGTCCTACGCCAAACAATAAGCTCGCCACTTTAAGTGTTCCGAAAGCACCTGATCCCGAACCCTTCAACGGAAATGAAAACTTGCTTTCAATCATCGAAGCATCGAATTTTTCCCCGATTTTGTCAATAATTGATAACCTTTCTTTTTTCCGCACGAACAATTCAAATAATTTGTAAATTCCCAGGGTTACAATTCCTACAACCAATGGAATAGAAATAAAGTCCATCATAATTTTTTTGTTTTTAAAGTAAATAATTTCGTTCTTTGTACTGTTTGACGCCATGACTTGAAAATGGTTACAATCATCGACCATCTTTTTAATTTTTGGTATAAATTTGTAACCAAACAGAATAAATGGCGTCTATAGAATAAATGGAGAATCAGGACGAAATAATATACATAAAGCGAATACTTGATGGTGAAACGAATTTGTATTCGTATTTTATCAATCGGTACAGTAGCTCCATTTATTCAATGATTTTCCCGATAGTACGGATCAAAGAAGATGCTGAAGAACTAACGCAGGATACATTTCTGAAAGCATTTCGTAAGTTAGATGCTTTTAAGGGTGAATGTAGTTTCTCAACGTGGCTGTTCCGCATTGCCTACAATACAGCTATCTCTGCCACCAGAAAGCGTAAATTTATATTTCCGGTAATCGATGATAGTGCATTGGATAGTGTCAGTGACAATGAAATGGAAACAGTTTTCGATCAGGATCAGGATGAAGTTCTGTTGCAGAAATTAGAACTGGCTATCGATAAATTAAATGCCGAAGAAAGAACATTAATAACCCTTTTTTATATGGAGAATAAATCAATTGCCGAGTTGAAAATAATATTAAATCTAAGTCCTGAAAACATTAAAGTAAAGCTATTCAGAACAAGAAAAAAGTTGTACGTATTAATAAATAATCAAATGTTATGAAACAAGATAAAGCACTCATTAAAGCGCTAAAGTTGAAGGAAAGTCCTGAACTACCGACCGGTTTTAATGCACAATTGATGGATAAGATTTATATAGCTTCTGCAAAACAAAAAAAACGAAATATAATTCTCTCTTATGCTTTTATTTCATTCGTTTCGTTGGGTTTGATTGGGATGGCTGTTTATTTGCTGAAGAATTATCTTACTTTCAGTTCGATGTTTCAGATACCTCAATTTATATTCACATCCGAATCAAAAAGCTTTTTTGGCTTTAGTATTTATATTGCTTCTTTGGTTCTAATTCTTGTATTTATGGATGGATATTTCAGAAGACTGCGTGAAAAATATTTAAATAAAAAAGTAAATGATTGATTATGTTATTAGTAATAATTAATGATAGATAAAATGATAACAAAAGTTGATGATAGGAAATCAAGGGACAAGCGACTTCCAAGTCGCTTTCTTAAAATCTTCATCGAAATAATCATTTAAAACATATCAATTACATGTTACTAAGTGCAGTTGTTTCCGACAAATATTGAATATCCAAATTATTCGTATTTACTTTTTAAGCTTTCTAATTTTTCAACAAATTCCTTTATTGGTTTCAAAATAGTAGAATCCTGAATGCCTCCAAAACGTATTTCGTGACTAAAATTTCCGTTTTCAACACGTATCCATGTATCACAACCATCAGCACAAACATTACAGGTATTGACATTTATCGCTTCAAATTTCTGCTGATTATATAATGCTATAAGTTCATCCCACTCCCTTTCAGTTGTCAAATTCGATGTTCGTTTCTCCTTTCTATCGCAAATAGCTGCCAAGGTAAAAGTCTTCTTTTGCTTTGTAATAACCAACGAATCGCTTCCGGCGCACCACCCACAAATTGTACCAATCGTTACCATTTCAGGTTTCTCAGTTTCAGACTCACATGAAATGATAAGCACAAGAAACAAAATAAAGATAATAAATGTATTGACTTTCATAAAAAATTAGTTTTTACTTTAGACGAATTAAAACACTTAAACGTTGCATCTTTATCATTAAATATCAGAACTTATATTTTGGAAATAAAGCAAACAAATTTCATTCATCATGATTATATTTGCAGTTAAATTTTAAAATTTACAGAGATGAAAATATCTTATTGCTGGTTTTTAATGATTTGCTCCTTTATTTTTTCATCATGTGATATTTTAATAAACGATACCAATCCCAACGATAAAATCGTATGTATTGGAACTTATTTTGAAAACGGTATTGAAAAAGATTCTGTTTTTTTCGATGAATCAGATATAAAATGGTTTGACACTACCAGCCACCAGTTAAAATTTAAAGAACCCTTGACATTAAATGATGTTCGTTTTTTCAGAAAATTCAATTTTTACTCAGGCACTGATTCATTATTTACAGCAAGTCTTGCATTAGATATCATGTCTTCGATCGTTGACGATTTAGTTCTTCGGTACGGTTCGTATGATGGAAATATCTATTTAGAAGATAGTTACCCCGAATGGGTAAATGATAGTATCACTGTTGCGAACAGACAAAAACGGGCTGCAAACTGGAATCGGTTTATCGACAGACTTGATAAAGTAAATAAAATTAAATAAAAAAGCTGCAACCCTTTCAGATTGCAGCTTTCTTATATTATTCCCCTTTAGGGGTTAGGGGTTATTTTTCTTCTCTTGGAGGACGTGGCATCAACGCTTTGCGTGAAAGTTTGAATTTACCAGTTTTCTGGTCTATTTCAAGCAATTTCACATCAATCATATCGCCTTCTTTGATAC
>CAYNHC010000246.1:0-5353 GCA_964396705.1 uncultured Paludibacter sp. | reverse complement strand
TTTAATCAGCGTTTATCCGCTCAATCAGCGTAAATCAGCGTTACTATTCTTTTTTTCTTAAATATAAAGTTCAATTTATCAGATACATATTGATTCATCGGGAGTCGCTAAAAAATATCTTTCGTTGTAACTTTGCGGCGTTGTGTTCAAAAAATCTTTCTTTGTAAATTTACGACATTAAATTATTTCAATTACTTTTAGATATTTATTCTGTATGATATTATTACAAACGTTTCTAATTTTCTGTTTGGTTTAGATAAAAAACTTTTTATTCTGATTGGAGTTAAGATTAATAATCGCTGGAAATTTACTGTAAATCAATGAAAATACTTATTACCGGCATACATGGCTTTGTGGGTTCTAACCTTGTAAAAGCGTTGAAGTCAAACTATACAATATTTGGTTTGGATTATTATTATTATTAATATTATTGAAACCAATAAAATAATGATTTAGCCATGTAAATTTAAAATAAAGTTTTATATTTGCATGGTTAAATCATAATTTCACTGAAAATGTATTTGTCCCGAAGAAATGAACAAAGTGTATTTAAAGCCTTACAAAACAGCCCTGTTGTAGCGCTTTTGGGTCCTCGCCAATGTGGAAAATCTACATTGGTAAAACACTTGATAAAAGATAACGCAAATAGCATATTTTTAGATTTAGAACGACCTTCAGATTTACGTAAATTAGATGATGCCGAATGGTTTTTAACAACACAAAGGGGTAAATTAATTTGTATTGATGAAATACAACGTAAACCTGAATTATTTCCATTGTTGAGAAATTTGGTAGATGAATGGAATTATAATGGTGCTTTTTTAGTGTTGGGTTCAGCTTCACGCGATTTATTAAAGCAAAGTTCTGAATCGTTAGCCGGTAGAATTAGTTATAAAAAGTTAAGTCCATTTTTGTGGACAGAACTGAATGGCAAATTCAGTCTTGATAATTATTATTCAAAAGGTGGATTTCCACGCAGCATACTTTCTGATGAGTTGGAAGTGTCGTTTGAATGGCGCCAGGATTTTATTGCTACGTTTTTAGAAAGGGATTTAAATCAATGGAGGGGTTTTACACCTGCTACAATGCGGCGTTTATGGCAAATGCTTGCCCATTTAAATGGGCAGACTGTGGATTATTCTACCCTTGCCAAATCGCTTGGGGTATCGTCTGTTTCAGTAAAAAATTATATCGATTTATTAGAAAGTACTTTTATGGTGGATGTAATACCATGCTATATTTCAAATTTAGGAAAACGGTTAGTTAAAGCACCAAAAGTATATATTTCTGATTCAGGCATTTGTTCTGCCTTGCTTAATATAACATCTTTCGAATCATTATCTGGTCATCCGGTTTTTGGTGCTATTTGGGAACAAATTGTGATGTCTAATTTGAAGGGGTTGTTTCCTGCAGCAGAGTTCTACTTCTACAGAACTTCGAATGGTGCTGAAATAGACTTTATTATGAAAATTAATAATGCGGTAATTGCTATTGAATGTAAATCAGGGTTTAGTCCCACTCTTTCAAAAGGTAACTATTTTGCAATTGAAGATATTGCCCCGAAATATACTTTTGTTATTGCTCCTATTGAAAAAGGTTGGATGCTTAAGCCAGAAATAGAAATAATTTCTTTGGGTGAAATGGAAGTGAAAATAAAATCAAAAATCACGAGTCATTAAAAATTTATCAATGAAAATCCTTATTACCGGCATACACGGCTTTGTGGGTTCAAACCTGGTAAAAGCGTTGAAGTCAAACCATACAATATATGGTTTGGATATTGTTACACCTGAAAAAGATGGTGTTGTGAAAACATATACCTGGGAGGAATTAAAAGAAATTCCTACAGTGGATGTGGTAATACATTTGGCAGGTAAAGCACATGCTACTAAAGACTGGAAAAATGCTCATGAGTATTTTGATATCAATACCGGATTGACAAAAACTATTTATGAATGGTATTTAAACACTGATGCAACTAAATTTGTTTTTTTTAGCTCTGTGAAAGCTGCTGCTGATAGAGTCGAAGGTGATTTTCTTACTGAAGATATTATTCCTGCTCCGGTTGGTCCGTATGGTGAAAGTAAGATTGCAGCTGAGAATTATATTCTTTCCAGAAAACAGACAACGGTCAGCGGTAACCCGAAGCCTGAAACCCGAAACCCGAAACAAAAATTAACTTACATTCTTCGTCCTTGTATGATACATGGTCCGGGTAACAAGGGAAATCTTAATTTGTTATTTAAAGTAGTGAAATCAGGTATTCCATGGCCTTTAGGATCGTTCGAGAATAAACGTTCTTTTACATCCATCGATAATCTTACATTCATACTTTCAGAAATTATTGAAAAAGAGATTGAAAGTGGTATATATAATGTAGGTGATGATGAGCCGGTTTCGACCAATGAGTTAATTGTTTTGATTTCTGAAGCGCTCCATCTTCCGGTTCGAATCTGGAAATTGAATGTAAAGTTCATTCGTTTTTTAGCCATTGCAGGAACAAAATTGCATTTGCCTCTCAATGAGGAGCGATTGACAAAATTAACCGAAAATTATGTAGTCTCTAATAATAAACTTAAGAATGCCCTTGGTATTAAAAATATGCCGGTAAGAGCTCAGGATGGTCTGAAGAAAACAATAAAAAACTTTGAAGCATTATGATATATATTATTAGTTTTATCTTACTTGTTGGATTTCAATTAGCCTATTTCAGGGTTGCTGAACATTTCAGAATTATTGATAAACCTAATGTGCGTAGTTCGCACAAAACGATTACTTTAAGAGGCGGTGGTATAGTGTTTTATTTTGGAGCGCTTCTGTTTTTTATCATCAGCAAATTCGAATATCCGTGGTTCTTTGCAGGTCTGACTTTAATATCAATCATTAGCTTTGCCGATGATGTTAAAGAACAATCCTTTAAATTGCGCCTTTTAATCCATTTTGCAGGTTTATTATTGATGTTCTATCAGAGTATGTTTTTTTCATTGCCCTGGTATTTTATTGTATTAATACTAATTGTGTGTACCGGAATATTGAATGCATATAATTTTATGGATGGTATTAATGGCATCACAGGTGCTTACAGTTTGGCTGTAACAGGTGCTTTATGGTATGTTAATAACTTTGTAATTCATTACGTGAATAACCAGTTTATTTACCTGATTGTTATCTCCCTGATGGTGTTTAATTTTTTCAATTTCAGAACAAAGGCTAAATGTTTTGCAGGAGATGTAGGTTCAATATCTATTGCTTTTATTATTCTGTTTTTACTTGGTTTATTAATTAATGCGACACAAAATTTAAGCTATTTGGTGCTCTTAGCAGTATATGGAGTTGACGCTGCATTGACTTTAATACACAGAATTATATTAAAGGAAAATATTTTTGCACCTCATCGCAAGCATTTATTTCAATTATTGGCAAACGAGAAAAAAATACCTCAGTTAGTAGTTTCTTCAGGATATGCATTACTTCAACTTGTAATTTTTGGAGGTTTATTGATTTTTGAAAATTATGGTTACATCTATCTCGTATTGGTAGTTGTCTTGTTGTCAATTGTTTATATATCTGTAAAAAGGAAAATATTTCATTTGCATAAAAAGCAGTAGAAATGTAGAATGTAGAATGTAGAAATGTAGAAATGTAGAATGTAGAATGTAGAATGAAAACACGAAACACGAAACAAGGAACAAGGAACACGAAACAAGGAACACAAAACAATAATAAATATATGGCAAAAAAGGTTTTCGTCAGTGGTTGTTATGATATGCTTCACAGTGGACATGTTGCATTTTTTGAGGAAGCAGCTTCTTATGGCGATTTATATGTAGGAATAGGTTCGGATAGAACCATCAACGAACTGAAAGCGCGCAAAACGATAAACAGTGATGCTGAGCGGCTTTATATGGTAAAGTCTTTAAAGGTTGTAAAAGATGCCTGGATTAACAGTGGTGGAGGTTTGCTTGATTTTTTAGATGAACTAAAACAACTGGAACCTGATATTTTCTTTGTAAATACCGATGGTCATACTCCGGCCAAAGAATCACTTTGTAAAGAGTTGGGTGTTGAATATGTTGTTAGTCAGCGTATTCCACATGATAATTTGCCTGCGCGCTCCACTACATCGCTTCGTCAGGAGTGCAGAATGCCTTACCGTATTGATTTGTGTGGAGGTTGGCTCGATCAACCTTATGTGAGTAAGTATGCAAGTGGATGTGTAATAACTATTTGCATTGAGCCTGATTATGAATTTAACGACCGTAGCGGAATGTCAACAAGTAGTCGCAAAAAAGCGATTGAACTGTGGCAAACTGATATTCCCGATGGAGATAAAGAGAAGCTGGCAAAAACATTGTTTTGCTTTGAAAATCCTCCGGGTACAAAATATGTCAGCGGGTCTCAGGATTCTCTGGGAATAACCATGCCGGGTTTGAATAAATATTTTTACGATAACTGTTACTGGCCTACAGAAATCCAAAGTGTTTATGATGAGGATATTTTAAGTTGGATTGAAGAACATATCTGGATGATTCCGTTAATTCCTCGTTTGGAATCGTATGATGTACTTGCCAATACCAATATAAACGAAGAAGAGGCACAGAATCTTAGTAATGCGGCTAAACAATGTTGGGAGGCAATTTTGAAGAAAGATGCTTATGCCATGGGTAACGCAATCACAGCAGGTTTTAATGCTCAAATCAGTATGTTCCCAAATATGATCAATGATGAAATACTGAGTCAGATTGAACTTTATAGAAGTGATGTATTGGGTTGGAAGGTAAGTGGTGCAGGAGGGGGTGGCTATTTGATTTTGTTTAGTGAAAAGCCACTAAAAAATGCAATTCAAATCAGGATAAGGAGAAAATAGAAATGTATTTTTATTTATATTTTCTGCAGAAAGCATTTAGTTTCACTTGAACACTTTTCATGATATTCATTTTAAATTTATAATATTTAAAAAATTGTTATTATTCAGTTATTCAGATACTTGTAACCATTGACTATTTACTAGTAACTACTATAATCTACATAAATTTTTTTTTATTTTTTTTTACCAAAAGTCACTAATATATAAAATTTATTGTATTTTTGAGAAGTTTAGTTAAGATTTATTTTTAGCATAACACTTAACTTTACGTTAAACCTAAAAACAATAGATTATGATTATTGATGAAAAATTACTAAATGGTTTAAGTGAAGAGGCTTGTAGTAACGAGCGATTAAGAAAAAATCTGAATCTTCACAAATCAGAGCAAAGCGAAGTTCAACGCTTGTTGAATGCACTTGAACCCGGTACAATATTACCAATTCACAGACATGAAAATACCGAAGAAACATATATGATCATACGGGG
>CAYNHC010000245.1:0-5354 GCA_964396705.1 uncultured Paludibacter sp. | reverse complement strand
AAATGGCTGTCCGCATGCCAAAAATCCACATAACGGACAGCCAAAAATACACAATTAATAACCCGGATTTTGAACTAATTTTGGGTTTAAATTCAAAGCAGATGTAGGTATAGGGAAAATACGTTTGTTTGGATTTGCATCCACTTTAAATCCCCATTTACCTTCAAATTTACCAAAACGAATCATGTCATTTCTTCTCCATGTTTCGTAAGCAAATTCGCGGGCTCTTTCTTTGTATAAATCATCAAGAGTTACACTTGTCCATGCAGAAGAAGTTGTTCGGTTGCTTCTTACTGAATTTACCAACGAAAGTGCTGTTTCTCCACGTGTAGGTGCTCCTCCACGTAGAATTGCTTCAGCCTTCATCAATAGAATATCTGAATAACGGAAAACAGGCACATCATTGTTCTGATTTCTATTTGTCGAAGTAGCATCGGGATAGAACTTCATGTTACGATAACCCATATTCCATGCAATTTCATCATTTCCGCAGTCAAACAGAAGTGAATCCTGACGTAAAACAATATTCGGAGTTAAATCAACCTGATAGGTGTAGCTTGCTGTTGGCTCAGTTCCGCTATAAAATTGGTTATAACCCTTATTGGTTGTTTTTACAGTTATTGGAGTTGTACCATCGTTCATAAATTGAAGTCCTGTTAACCATTGTTTATTTCTAACATCATTAGGATCATCAAAATTTGCATAAAACTCAGGTAATGTACTTTCAGGTGCACTTGGTTTAAATGGCAAACCAAATTTAGCCTGATGTGAGCGAGGAACATCATACCGGGTACGATACATATAACCATAGCTATAAGAAGGGTTATATGGAATTGCAAAAATAAATTCGGGTGTTGCAGGTCCATTATCAGGATAGAACATTTTTAAATAATCGTTCTTTGATGCCAATGTATATTTCGCAGAAGCAATCACCTTATCGCAAGCAGAAATACATTCGTTGTATTTTGCAGTACCGGTATAATACTCTGCATTTAAATACAATTTAGCCAACAAAGCATTCGCCATGTGTTGAGTAGGATAACCATATGTTACATTATTAACATCGGTACTTAAATCGTTTATACAATCTAGAATTTCTGATTCAATAAAGTTGAAAACTTCTTTTCTATCTGATTTTGGTTTTTGTTCAAAATCACCATATTTTGTATAAATAGGCACATTACCATATAAGTCCATGAAATAAAAATATGCTAAAGCGCGAACAGTTCTTAACTCTGCTAACATCCTTTTCTTGGTAGTACCTTCGGGCATGTTGGCGTTTAGAATGTACATTGCCTGATTGTCAAAACCTATTAACTGTGATAACCAATCCCATGCTGCAACTGCCCAACCGTAATCAGGAGTCCATTCGTGGTAATGGAAAAAGCGATATCCTTTATTATCGTACCAGTTACCTCCACGCGCGGGAAGTATAGCCTCATCGGTACTAAGTTCAGTAACGAAAAAGTAAGCCATAGCATAATTTTCTCTTAGCTTGGCATAAACTATGCCGGCAGTTGCACTATAACCTGCTGAATCGGTTGGGTATGCATCACCTGATATTTGAGTTGTAATAGGCACATCCAAATCGTAACAGGATACGAACATTATCGATATCAATACCGATAAAATTAAATATTTTAATTTCTTCATATTTTTAATATTTTACTAGTTTACTAATAATTTAAGCAGTTTATAAATTTATATTTACACCAAACAAAATTGTTCTTGTTTTAGGATAAAAATTATTGGAGTCAATACCTGGAGCCAAGCCTCCCATATTCAATTCAGGATCTACTCCGTTATATTTAGTGTTAACAAATAAGTTATTTACTGTTGCATATAAACGGATATTATCTACAAATTTAATAGGCTTATTAATTTTATATCCTACAGTCATGTTTTCTAAACGCAGATAACTACCATCTTCAATAAATCTTGAAGAGTATTTATAAACATTATAATCGCTAACCGATTCGTTAGCAGCCTCGGCAAGAATATTGGTAAATGCAGCTGTTGAAGGACGGAACAAATCTGCCCGGGTTGCATTGAATATTTTATTTCCATATACTCCGCGCAAGAATACACTCATATCAAAATTCTTGTATGTAAAGCTATTGGTCCAGCTATATACAAGTTTAGGCTGTGGACTTCCTGCATAACGATAATCGGCTGTAGTAGGTGTAGTTGTTAATGAACCATCTTTAGCAAGATACTGAGATACACCGGCAGCATCTTTGCCTTCGTAAATAAGGGTGAAGAACTGACCGATAGGATAACCCACCTTTCTTATCTGCAATGTGCTTCCGGTTTGTCCACCTCCATCGGGTTGTGTGTAACGAATAGAGTCAACGGTTGCAAAAAGCGGATTCGACAAGCTGGTGATTTTATTCTTATTATGCGTTAAAATTGCAGTTGATTTCCAGGTAAAGTCTTTGGTTTTTACAGGAGTTGCAGTAACTGTTACTTCCACCCCTTTGTTATTTAAACTTCCACCATTGGCAGTGATATATCCTGTGGGAACAAGAATTGACTCCGTCCAGTAATCATATATCATGTCGGTTGTGTTTTTGTTATACAAATCCACATTTAAACCTAAGCGACCTTTTAATACAGAAACATCTAAACCAATATTTGAAGTGCTGGTTTTTTCCCATTTCAACAGTGGGTTAGCTGCTTTATTAGGTGCGTAAACCGATTGACTTGTACCATTATAGTAATAATTACCCATGGTAGATAACAGGAATTGTGCTGTATAGGCATTGAAACCTTCTGAATTACCTGTAACACCATAGCTTGCCCGTAATTTCAGGTCGTGAAATATATTCAGATCTTTTACAAAACTTTCTTCAGCGGCTCTCCACGACAACCCTACCGATGGGAAATAACCCCAACGATTGTCTTTTCCAAATACCGAACTACCATCACGACGTAAAGATGCCTGTAGATAATACTTGTCAGCAAAACTATAATTGAAACGTCCAAAATTTGAAATCATTCTTTTTTTATAATAAGCCTGGTCATTACCAAAATACACTTTATAACCTGCAATTGCTGAATAATTTCCTAAAGCCAAATTATTGAAACTTACACTATTTACAGGAAAGTTAGCATTTGTAGCACTAAATCCATCACCAATCTCATCGTTTTGCAAGGAATAACCCAACACTGCATTAATCGAATGTTTTTCAAATGTTCGATTCCATGTCAACCAGTTTTCCAATATCATATTACTCGATTGATAACTACTGCGTAATGCAGAACCTCCAGGGTAAAATGTTACAATTCCACGGGTCGCCGGAGGCTCCGGATTATTGTAAAACACTGAGCTGTTGTATGCATTCAGATAAGAACCCATAAAATCGCCATAAAGAGAATTGTAGTTTTGGTATGACAAATTCATATCATAAGTTAATCCCCAGGGTAATTTTGCATTTACAGTAAATGCTGCCACTAAATTATTGTTTTTTTGCTGGCTTTGAGCATTGTCAAGTATAGCCATCGGGTTGAAATAACCATTTTTTGTATAGTTTTCAAAATAAGTACCATCCGCATTTTTAGCTGGCGAAGTTGGCAGGCGATAAGCTGTTTGATATAAAACTGCTCCTAAAAGTGGAACATAATCATTGGTAACACGAGCATTTGAAACCGACAAGCCAAGTTTTAATTTGTCTTTGAAAGCAAGCTGCTCAAATGTTAAACGTGCTATAATTTTGTTTTGATTGCTTTCTTTCAGAATACCTTGTTTGTTGGTATAATTAATGTTTGCACTGTAATTAAAGGTTTCAGTTCCACCTCCAAATGATATATTATGGCTTGTTGAAAAAGCCGTACCACGCTGAATTTCTTTTTGCCAATCGGTATTTGCTCCGGTATTTTCAGTTAAGTTTTGTCCGGTTTTAGTCGTAAAATCGCGCAACTGATCTCCGGTCATTAATTTAAGACCGTTTGTTACATTTTCAACTCCTCCATATCCGTTATACGAAACTCTTGTAGTTCCTTTTTTCCCTCTTTTGGTAGTAATCATGATCACACCATTTGTTGCACGGTTACCATAAATGGATGTTGCAGATGCATCTTTTAGGATATCAACAGATTCTATATCGTCTGGTGAAACAAGCGAAATATCGGTGCCCGGTATTCCATCAATCACATAGAAAGGCTCTGAAGAACTATTCAATGTTGAAGCACCGCGAAGAATTACGCTTGATTTTCGGGTTGGATCTCCACTTACTGTAATATTCAAACCGGCAGCTTTACCCTGCAATAATTGTCCCACATCAGTTATAGCACCTTTATTTAACTCATCTGTTTTAACAGTTGATACCGCAGAAACCAATCCTTTTTTATTGGTAGTTCCATAACCCACAACAACAAGTTCGCTCAATTTTTCTGATTCTTCGCTTAATACAACATTTATTCTTGCTTGATTTCCTACAGAAACTGTTTTGGTTTCCATACCTACAAAAGAGTATTTTAAAACTGCATTTTGAGATAAATCTGCAATAGAGTACATTCCATCTATATCTGTAATAGAACCTTGATTCTTACCAACTACCATAATGGTTGCACCGGGGATTGGCTCGCCTCGTTCATCGGTTACTTTACCCGATACTTTTTTTACGGTTGTTCCCTGAGCGGGTTCGCCCATTTCTTTGGGTGACATTAAAACAATCTGAGTATCCAATACTTTAAATGTAACATCGGTATTTGCAAACATTTTTTTCAAAATGCCCGAAATCGGTTCGTTAGTTACAGTAACATCTACTTTTTTAGATACATCAATGAGTTTGTTGTTATAAGCAAAATGATAGTCTGATTTCGCCTCAATCATTTTTAATACTTCGCTTATCGCTGTATTCTTTACATTTAATGTAATTTTGGCATCCTGAGCTTTCAGGCCAATTGGCACAAAAAAGACAAGACCAAGTAACCAAAATAACATGAACCGAAATGGACGTTTTTTCGTCTGAGGTAAAATGAGTTCATTTCCATTTACCAAATCTGAGTTTTGTTTCATAGATTTTTTCTTTGTAATTTGTGAATAAAATATTAATTTAAGATGTGTTTTTTACCGGAAATGAAGACACTTATTTGATCAAAATTGGTATGAGTTTTCCCGATCACTATCATGACACAACTTGCCTATAGTGATAAACAAAAGAAAATCAGAAGTTTGAGAGAAGTGTTCAGATGCAACCACAAATTTGTGTTAGCGGGTTTTAATGCAACTAAATGTTGGATGGAGTTATGTTACTGTTTTCATAAGCGTGTTTTTTTTTAATAATAAATTTAAGGGTTAATTTCTATCTAAATTATTTGTGTTTTTTCTTGTAATTCGCAACTATCAACTA
>CAYNHC010000244.1:0-5360 GCA_964396705.1 uncultured Paludibacter sp. | reverse complement strand
GCATCATTAGTCAACATTCTTTTGTTTCTTATGGTCCATCCCATGTAAATATTTTTAATAATTTCTACACGGACGCTTGCAGCTATTTCAAACCATAATTTTGTGGATTTTAAATTTGAAAAATTATAGGTTTTACTCTCATTCCAATAATCATCTCGAATTAAAATATTATTTAAATCGTAATTAAAACTAGAAAATCCTAACCGGCCTCCAACCAAAAAAAGATTGTTTTGTTTATTTGAACCTTCTTTTTGTTTCATGACGCTGAAATCGTTACCAATCCTAAAAAAAACTCCGTTGGTATTGAAATTTACATTCTCAGTTGAAAGTTTCTTTGCACCGGCAAATCCAAATTCAGCTACCGGAAAATATTTTTGAAATATTTTAGTTTGAACAGCTCCTTCAAAAGAATATGTTTCGCCTTTTGAAAGTAATGTGGTAACAACAGGCACTATGTCCAATTCAAGTCTGATCCCGTTAAATATACTTACGTTGTCACTTTTTAAAGTATCTTTTGGATTTTGATTCTGGGCATTTACTGAATAAATACAGAACCAAAGCATTATGCTAATGAAATATTTGCAAATTTGTTGCATTGGTATTGTTGATTTCTGTATTTAAAATTTCTATTGTTTTGATATAATGATTTGTCGAAACCGCTTCCTTTATGGTATGTGTAACAATACAACCACATTCTAATGATAGATAGTAATTCTCATTGTTTTCATGAAAAATTGATATTGTATCAGTTACATTATTTAACCGAATGATAAAATCTGTTTGATTTTCAAATTTTTTAAGCGGCAATAATATTGTTTTTACACTTTTCTTGTTTTTATAAATGAATGAATCTCTGTCCAACGCTTTTACCCAAATACTGTCGATATTAAGAGCTGTATTGGTAGTTATACCCGTAGTTGCATTTACAGTTTTTGTCAGAAAATCAAACTGCATGTTTACATCTTTTTCTTTGCGACATTCGTCATCGGTGCTACACGAACTTAGATTCATTTGCAAGAAAATGAATAACAAATTGTAATATAGTATTTTATGTAAATGTCTGGATTGAAACATCTGATTTAAATTCGGTTAAATTAATTGTCGCACTTCGTCTTTAAGCATCGTCATGGCATAATCGGTAGGAGTTTGTTCTGCCGATGAATAAACCGTTATTATTTTTTCGGCTAATTCAGATGCGATATTTGTTGGTGGAAATTGTGCAGAACAACTGATGACCAATTTCAGAAGAGATTCCTGAACAATTTTTATTGCATTCCACAATTCATCGCTTACGTAAACCTGTTGCGATAGATTATGCGAAAATTCTTTACGGATATTGCTCATCAATTCTTTTTGCAAATCAATGCAATTCATATCCGAACTTATTGTATTTAAAATCAAACTATTAGGGGTAGTTCTTTCTAAAAGAAGTGCAAGTCTTTCGTAAGCTTGCAATCTGAATTGAATGGTCTGTACTGCAACTTTCGACTTTAATTTTATATTTCGTCTGCTGTCTTCATTCACCAGCATTTTATTCAGGAGTAAATATGCTGTTAGCAAAACAAGTATTGCCGGTAAAATTATTTTTAAAATATCTATCATATTCAGTTATTATTTAATTCCTGATTTGTGCATTTTAATCTCAACAGGTTGAAGGGTTACTAAACAACCTTTTGGAAGTTTGGAGAGTTCCTCTTCTACAATTTCGTAAAACTGATTCACTTTTTCGGTTGTGTCAATTATTTCTATCACAACAGGTAGTTTCTCAGTTAGTTCCCAAAACCTTGACGTGTTTATATGATGACTGCTTTTGCCATAGCCCATAATTCCCCGATATACTGTCACTCCGCTTATCCCGAAATTTCTGGCTTTAATTACAATAAATTCGTACATTAAATCAAACTTCATGCGGTCGGTACTGCTCAGGTAAATTTTCAAAATACTATTCTCAGTTGCCATAATAATGAAGTTTTTCAGGTTTAATTTTTATAATAAATTTGAAAGTACATAACCCAAATAAACAGCCAAAACACTAAAAAATACACTGCTTAAGGTGTAAATCAGAGCTGTGATGTATTGACCGTTTTGCATAAGCATCATGTTTTCGAGCGAGAATGATGAAAATGTTGTGAACCCACCGCAAATACCCACCATTAAAAATAATCGCAGATCCGGTGAAATGATTTCACTTTTTGCTGCTATACCGGCTAAAAATCCAATGATCAAACTTCCAACAATGTTTACTGTAAGTGTGCCAACCGGAATAGAAAGAAAGTGTACTGATAAATTTAGTTTCGAAACTAAATATCTCAATATACTTCCAATAAAACCTCCAAGTCCAATAAACAGTAATTGTTTCATATACCCCTAGCCCCTAAAGGGGAACTATGTTAGTTTTGTATGTTTTGTTTTTTTCTATTAATTTATAAATACTTGGTCTTAAGCCCCGGAATTAATCCCGCTATTGGCGGGAGGGTTTTGGGGTCATTCAAATTTCCTTTTCAATCAAATAATTATTACGTTCCGTAGAATTTCGTGCTACAATTTCACCCAGAAAGCCGGTCAGAAATAATTGTGTACCGAGAATCATTGCTAAAATTGATAAATAAAAATAGGGACTTTGAGTAACCAAAGGTGCTGGAACATGATTCAATAATGCAATTAACTTATTAGCTCCCACAGCAATAACAGCAATAAATCCTAAAATAAACATTAAACTGCCGTACAAACCGAAAAAATGCATGGGCTTTTTTCCGAATTTTGACAAGAACCAAAGTGTCATTAAATCGAGATATCCATTCACAAAGCGTTCCAACCCGAATTTGGTTTCGCCAAACTCGCGTTTACGATGTTCAACCACTTTTTCGCCTATTTTTTTAAATCCGGCATTTTTCGCTAAATAGGGTATATAACGATGCATCTCTCCATAAACCTCTATATTTTTTATTACATCAATACGGTATGCTTTCAAACCACAATTCATATCATGTAATTTTAAACCGGTAACTTTTCTTGCGGTAGCATTATAGAGTTTCGACGGTAAATTTTTGGTCAGTTTTGAGTCATGTCGTTTCTTTTTCCATCCCGAAACCAAATCGAAACCATCCTCTTTTATCATCCTATAAAGTTCGGGTATTTCATCCGGACTATCCTGTAAATCAGCATCCATGGTTATTACGACATCTCCCTTTGCTGCTTTAAATCCACAGTACAAAGCGGGTGATTTGCCGTAATTATTTCTGAATTTAATGCCACGAATGTTAGTCGATTCTTTTTGTAACGATTCTATAACTTCCCACGAACGATCAGTACTTCCATCGTTCACAAAAATGATTTCGAAAGTGAATTTGTTTTTATTCATTACTTTCTCAATCCACTCATAAAGTTTTCGGAGTGATTCTTCTTCGTTGTAAAGCGGTACAATTACTGAAATATCCATGATATGTTTCGTGTTTAATGTTTCGCGTTGCGTTTTTTCTTTGCCTAAACTCTGTGACCGTTGTTCTAATTGATCTGCTGTTTTAAACTCTTTGGCTTTAATCTTAGCTCTTTGCTCTATTCAAAAATACTCTTTGCTTTTTTTACAAAAAAAGATAGAATTAATCCGATAATTGTACCATAAATTAAATTACTCCAAATAGTTTGAACGACGAATCCAATCGGAGTATTCATTTTTTCCAACTGGGTGTACATTTCCTCATCTATGGTTACATTCCAACTTTCAAATAATTTTAACTGTACTTGCAACAAATAGTCGAGAAGTTCTTTATTAATAAATTGAACGTAAAAAAACTTTACAATAGCAACAATTAAAGCTCCGAAGAAGAACGTTAATATTGTGTATAGTAAGCTTTTGCCATAAGTTATATTGCCACCGCATTCATTATCCCTGAATCTGATTGCCATTCTGTACATCAAAACAACAATGATACAAGAAAGAACTATAGAAATAAAAGCAAGCAGGCTGTTTTTGGGAACTGTAATAAAGAAGTTTACAGTGAATATTGCTCCCATAATCAGACCATTGATCATCGAAGATTTAATAATGTTATTTTGCATTTTAATGTTTATTTTTTATTGTACAAAAGTACAAAAAAAAATAAGTATTTAAAAGAGATATTTTTCAATCTACATAAAAGGTATGCAATACTATTTTAACAGAAGCAAAGAAGGAAAATGAGTTATAATTGACTTTTTATAACACCTGATTGAAAGTCATGCTTATTTTACCGACTTCACCTTATAGCCTTCCTTCTGAAGCAATTTTATTAATCCATTTTCACCTTGCAAATGAATTGCATCGACAGCAATAAAACACGAGGAATATTTCATTAAAACCGGTATTTGTCTAAGCCATGTAAAGTTCCGGTTATCAACTGTTTTCGTAAATTCTTCTTTTGTCATGTCGATGATTCTTTCTTGTCTATTGGCTAAATTATATAATTCAGTTATATTTCCAACTTTATACATTCTATTCATATTTTTCATATCAACGATCATGTTTTCTTTATTTACAATTGATTCGACTAATATTTCGGCTTGTCTTCTTATGTTGGTGGTATCGAAAAGTAAGGAGATTTGTTTGTCGATGGTTTCGAGCCCGATAATATTTTTTCCATTTTCACTTCCGGCAAGTTGAAAAAACGAATCGATATGATACTCAGATTTATATCCAAATATTATTTTGTTTAGTTCAGTTTTATACATATTCAGAATCAATTGCGGTTGCATTGCCGAAAGCTCATTTAATCCGATTTTTAAAACCGATTTAACTTCGTTATCTACAATTTTATAATTGTCGGCAGTAATAAGTTTATCCAATGTGATACCATGTGGCAACAAAGCCGCATTATATAACTTTTTTTGATTATCAATGCTGTTCATGGTTATTTCACAAACAACCGTATTACATTTATTAAAGCATTTGTATATATTGGGAATACTGTCGGCAAATCCGGGTGGAATCAGTGCGTTAGTGCCAAATAAATAGGATGGATTTTTAAGATTTTTACCGGTTATTTTCCATAATAGTTGCGCCTGAAGTGTTGTAATACTAATGAAGAATAAAAAAACAAGTTGTACCTTTTTCATTTGAATGTTATTAATTTGTTTCAAAGATAAAGATTATTTATTTCAAAATTAGTTTTAGTTAATTGGATATACAATGATTTATAAATCTTTAATTTTCACAGTGAATCATTTTTATTTCATTAGTCATTCTGCAAGTTATATGTATCTGATAAATTGAACTTTATATTTAAGAAAAAAGAATAGTAACGCTGATTTACGCTGATTGAGCGGATAAACGCTGATTAAATTTTAAAAACAGATTTAAAAACGGATTTTATCCCCGATAAATC
>CAYNHC010000243.1:3880-5392 GCA_964396705.1 uncultured Paludibacter sp. | reverse complement strand
GTTACTACCCGTATTCCGGTAAAAACAACATCAGACATTAATTGCTATCATCCGATTTATACCGAAATTCCTAATATCGTTGAAGATATGGGACTGAATAATTTAGCGAAATTTCCGGGAGGATGGGGAACCAGGAGTGTAGTCAATATAGTTAATAATCCCGAAAGTGTTTATTGTGGAGCATCCAGTATTAAAATTGGTGATGAAATAAATACTGCCAGTGGTTCGCTCAATATTGAACTTACAGGGAAACTTATCGAGAATACCACTTATCGTGTCAAAACCATGATAAAAACCATCGGAGGATCATTCCAACTCGGTGTTCTTGGTTGGGATGCAGCACAGGGCGATCTGAATTTTGTGATTGATACTAAGGGTGAATGGATGGCACTCGACACTGTTTTTACAACTGGTGTTTCGTTAAGTGCAACTCAATGGATGTTTATCAATAACTATAATTGTACGGGTACTGTTGCATTTGCTGATAACTGGGAAATGTATCCGGCTCAGGAGCCAATCCTTACAACTTCTGTAAAAACACTGGCTTATGATCCTGAATTCAAAACAAGTAATTTTAATGTAACAGCAGCCAATTTATCAAATTCTATTTCTATTACCTGTCCTGCCGGTATTACTGCTAATCCTGCAACTCTACCTGCCGAAGCTGCAGGTGCGATTGTTGCTATTACCTGGGATGGGACAACTCCTGTTAATGATGTTATAGCTTTATCAAGTGGTTCAACCACCATCAGGATTCCCGTTAAAACAACCGGAATTTCAAATGTTAGTTGCTTTGTTCCGCTTTATACAGATAAACCAAACCTGATTCCCGATCCTTATTTGAATAATCCTGCATTGTTTTCAGGTTGGGGAGGTAAGGGTTTTGTTTCAATTGCCGATAATCCGGATTCCGTTTATTGTGGAAGCCACAGCGGAGTTGTCGTTGGCAGTGGTTCGATGGATGTGAGCCTCATAAATATTATTAAGAAAAATACCCATTACGTTGCCCGAGTTATGGTTATGACTATCGGGGGTTCTTATCAACTGGGTGTTGGAGGTTACGATGTGAATGGTGCTGGTGTCGATATCAATTCAGTAATTGATACGCAGGGAGCATGGTTGCCTGTTTCTGTTGAATTTACTACTGGCGACAGCTTGCGCGTTGACAATCAACCATTGTTTATAAATAATTGGGAATTAACAGGAAAACGGGTATTTATTGACAACTGGGAACTTTATGAATTGCCTCCAAATGCTTTACCGTTGATAAATGCTCAGGATGCGAAGATATTTGTACAGAATGGAAAAATTGTTGCTGAGTTCGATTTAATACAATCATCAAAAGTAGAATTTGAAGTTTACAATGTACAGGGTGCTTTAATTGCTAATGAAATAATGGTTGCCGGTGAAGGTAAAACAACAAAACAACTAAATGCAATAACCGGTACAGGAGTATATATTGTAAAAATGACGGTGGATGGCAAAAGTAGTTTTTCGAAAATTATAAGATAA
>CAYNHC010000243.1:0-3780 GCA_964396705.1 uncultured Paludibacter sp. | reverse complement strand
TTAGATTTTTGATATTTTCTTTACCGTATTTATTTCGTTTCCTGCCTGTATTTTGATAAAGTAAAAGCCATTACTCAGTGATGATAAATTTAAGTTAACCTTGTCGGAACTGTTTTGTTGATTTAAAACCATTCTTCCCTTTAAATCTACGACTGCTATACTTACATTGTCGTAAAATTTATCTAATTTTATTTCAGTTAAATCTTCAACAAAATTCGGGTAAACTGATACTTTTGAATCGTTTACGTTTTTAACAGCGTTGCTTCCACTAACCACCTTAAGTATTCCTCCCGAAAAATTCCAGATAAGACCTTCTCCCGGTGTTTCGGGTATAATCTTGTTAAACGAACCTGTGAAAGATGACCCTGTAAAAATTGGATATTGATCTCCTTCAACGGGTGTACCTGTAAGTGTTAAGTTCAATGTGCCTCCAATCACTACAGCTCCTGTTACAGCCACTTTATCGTAAATTTTCAGGGTGCGGTTTACTTCCATATTTGTCTGGCTTCCTGATTGTAAAGTAAGCGAACCCAATGTTATAGTTCCAAAATTGTTGGTAGGAACCAAAGTAGGATCGCCCGGTTGAAGAATTGCTCCTGATTGAACCTCTGTCACTGCAGGAATAGTTCCCCTGCCCGCTAAAGTGGCATCTGTCATTACTGTAACTTTTCCTGTGCCTGTTTGTGTGCCGTTTACAATCAACATTCCATCTTTAACCGTAGTAGTGCCTTTATAAATATTGGCGGCAGTCAATTTCCAATAACCGTTTCCTTCTTTTACAATCGTAGTTGTACCTTTATAGCTATTATTTGAACATTCATTATTAATAATTCCGTTGAATGTTTCATCAGTACCTGCACCTCCAATGATCCAGGTCATCGTAGCTGCATTATTTTGTTTGTCAGCTCCCGAAAGATAAGTGCCGCCAGGTCCGGATAAACCACCGAGATACATTGTACTGGCATTTTTCCAGCAAACAATTCTTGCGTTTCCGGAAGTAACAACCCGTCCGTTTGGAATTCCCACCGTATTGTTGAGCATAAACTGACTGCCATCGGTAGAATTAGTACCATTGGCATTAACAGTACCACTGAACTGCGACCAATCGCCCTGAATATACTCACGAAGATACGTAATATTGAAATTAAGCGTTCCACTGCCACTCACTTTGCTGTAAATATAGCAATTCCGATATGGCTCAAACGAAGAAGTTGTTCCGGTATTCACGTTGATACTGCTGTAATAATTTTCGTAAACAGTAGTAGAGCCGCCACTGGTTTTGAGATAGCCGCCATTAAGATTATAAGATTTCGCCGAACTGAAAGCATTGGTGATAGCATCTGCTCCATTAATTTCTAATTTCCCTTCGGATACAGTTGTTACACCTTCGTAAGAATTTAATCCTTTGAGCAATAAATTTCCTGCTCCGGTTTTATTTAGCCCACCTGAACCGTCAATAACTCCGGTCATTGTAAGAACCGAGCCGCTTGTAGCTACACCAATTCCGGCATTTCCTTCCAGTTTTACATTGCGGTCGGTTGTAACGGAAGCACCTGTATAAGTCAGTTTGCCACCTTTCATCACCAAATTGAAATTGTAGTTTTTCGATGCACCGATAGAACTTGTAATGCCGCCATTGGCTAATTTATTTACCTCAAGTTCACCATCGTAAATTACAGTAGAACCTGTGTATGAGTTTGTTGTCAACAAAGATAATTTACCTTTTCCGGTTTTATTCACTGAACCTGTGCCGCTAATACTTCCTGTGCCACTAACAATAAACGATGAATCGGCATTCACAACCATTGCTTTTACGCCTACAGTTTCGTTTAATGCTATTGATTTATTGCCTGTATTATCGAAAAGCACTTTGGCGCTATCGGTAAAAATCGTCAAAGCTTTATTGTACGCCCAACTTGCCGTAGTTTTATCCCAAACATTTCCGTTAGCTCCCGACCATGTAAGATCAGGTGAATAAGTTGCCAAATCGAGAACAGGTACCGGAACCGGTTTTGTTTTGGCAATCAATTCGTTGGAATAAGCTGAATAACCGCCGGCATTAAATGCTCTAACACGTAATGTGTCTTTTTCTTCGGGTTTCAATCCACTCAACGTAAACGTATTTCCATTTACCCCTGTTCGGGCAATTTCGGTATATACTCCTTTGATTTTTCTTTCCACACAATATCCCTGTTCTTTATTGGTAAAATCGAACCAATAAAGATAAATATCATTTTGCGTTGCAGAATCGGCTACCAGACACAGCGGTGCGCGAAGGAATTCCTGAGAATATTTGTTTGTTATGCTGTTGATATAGTTTTCGATATTCAAATATCCATTGGCTGCAAGTGTAACGGCATCCGAAGCCAGATTTGGATTTAGTCCGTTGGCAGATTCCCATGCATCCGGCATACCATCGTTATCTGTATCGGTTCGTTTAGTTCCTGTCCACACGCTCCAGGCAGTTGGAACACCCATCGGATTTTCATTTTCGTTGGTAATAATTTCGCCACGTGTTCCGAAAGATTTCACCTGATTTATTACGTAACAGTCAATCAAATCGCTGTAAGGAAGTGAAGCACCCACTTGTGGCAAAAGAGAATCTACAAGCGAAGTAGCAGGCCATATTGGAACTATCGGATAAGCATATGGAGTTGCCTGAAAATCTGGCCCGCCGCTGTATTCACTTTGCGGAACTAAATAACCGTTCAACTGTCCATCACGGTTTTTATCCCACCAGTTATCGGTGGCATAAATATGATATTTTTCATTTGCACCACTCAGTGCACTGACTGATTTTTCAGGTCCATTGATAAAATAATTGCTTATACAGTTTGCAAATGATTCACCTTCAGAATCACCACCCATAATGTAAGCGCCCGACGACCAGTTATAAACCATATTGTTAACATACTGATTTACACCTTTAATTTTATTGTTGCGCGTATCGTTATCAACATATAAATTTCTATAGAGCGTTACTCCACCGTCGGTTTGTATAAGTCCACCAGCAGAGTGACTAAGTAAGCCCTGCGAAATAAGCGAATTTTGAATGGTAATATTTGCGATATCTGTTCCACTGATAGAGAAAGTTTCATCGCGTCCCCACGAAACAGAAATGTGATCGAAAATCATATTGCTGCCGTTGGCAATTCCACAGGCATCTTTTCCACTATCGCCCACCGCACCCATGCGCATACGCAGGTAACGGCAAATAACATTATTGGCACCGGAATACGAAAATCCGTTTCCATATACAGTTATTCCTTCGCCCGGAGCGGTTTGTCCGGCAATGTAAATATTGGAGGAAACCACAATGCGACTGGTGATTTTAATTACACCCGCCACATCAAAAACCACAATTCGATTGGAAGCACTTACGGCATCGCGAAACGAACCGGTTCCAGTATCGTTCAGATTAGTAACATGATAAACAGTTGGAGAGGATGACGCTCGTGCGCCTTTGGCAAATTTACCAAAGCCTTCGGCACCCGGAAATGCAATAAGTTGAGATAGAGCGAAGCTATATGTAAAACATATTGCTCCAAGAATGAGTAGTGTTTTCTTCATGATAATATTAAAAAGTTTTGTGGCTTCAAATTTATACAATCAATTACTTATATAAGTTGTTTTTTTGATTGATAATGTAGAGATTTTGATTTTATGCCTGAAGGTTGGTGTTTTTTCTAATAATTCAATAAATATGAGGCAACATGGAGTGTATAAAAACAAGAAAGGTTGTCTCACGACAACCCAATCTTTTAGTTAACCTTAAATCTA
>CAYNHC010000242.1:2707-5462 GCA_964396705.1 uncultured Paludibacter sp. | reverse complement strand
CCTTCTAAATGGTCGTATTCGTGTTGCACAACTCTTGCTTTGTAACCTTCATATTCTTCAATATGCTCAATAAAATCTACATCCAGATATTTGATTTTAATATTTTGAGAGCGAGCAACACTCTCATGAATTCCGGGAACGCTTAAACAACCTTCTTCACCATTCACTTCATTTTCGCTCATTTCAATCATTTCCGGATTAATCATCGCCACTTTAAAATCTCCCAGTTCAGGATTATCTTCTTTAAGAGGCGATAAGTCAATAACAATTACACGAATAGGTAATCCGACCTGAGGTGCGGCCAAACCAACTCCTTCGGCGTGATACATTGTTTCGAACATATTATTTATCAGTGTGTCGAGGTTCGGATATGTTTTTGTAATTGGTTCTGCAATTTTTCTTAACACTGCATTTCCGTAGGTGTAAATTGGAAGTATCATGATTGTTTTTGAGAATTCTATGTGTTTATATTTTCTGTTAATGTAGCAAAGTAATTTTCAACCTTTGCTTTCCAAATAAGTTTGTAAAATTATTGTTGCTGATATCTTGTCAGTCAACTCTTTATTCTGACGGTCTTTTTTCTTTAAACCGGCTTCAAGCATCGTTTTATGTGCTAAAACTGAAGTGAAACGCTCATCTACATATACAAGTTCAATTTGCGGAAATTTTCGTTGTAATGCTTTAGCGAACGGTCTAATATACTGCATTGAATCAGATTCCATGCCGTTCATTTGTTTGGGCAGCCCGAGTACAAATTTATCAACTTGTTCTTTAGATAAATATTTTGTAAGATAATCAAAAATATCATGAACATTTACCGTGTCCAATCCATTCGCAGTTATCTGTAAGGGATCAGTAACTGCAAGTCCAACCCGTTTTTGTCCGTAGTCAATAGCTAATACACGACCCATAATACTTATTTAGGGTGCAAAGTTACTAAAAAATTTTCTTTTGCAGAATTTTAATGATTTCGATGCATCGAATCAACGGCAAAATTTAAATGGTTAATTAGGCACTAGATTCATCGAATGATACTACAATTTTTAATTCAATTGATACCTCATTAGCTTAATTGTAATTGCATTTGTTTATATTTGTCTTCAATTTGTTCAAATCACTTCAAAATTTCACAGAATACAATGTTACTGAAAAAATTAACCAGATTATTGTTACTTGCACCATTGATATTTATATCATGTGAACACAGTATTGATTTAAATAATCTTTCAGATGAATTTTTGGATAGTGCTTCGATCATTATCCCAATTGGCGGAATTGAGGCAAGTGTAGGGGGAATGATTACTAATTACATGAATTATAATCCGAAAATTGTGATTGATGGGAATAGAGTATTATATGTAATTTCAGATAGCAGTGTTATTCATTTTCATGATATCGATTTATTGAGAAATGCTCAGGAGCTTACTCAAACTTTCACAGCATTCCCTTTGATATTACAGGAAAATCAAACTAAAACAATTGAATTTCAGCAATATATTGATTTGGGTTTAAACAAAGATAAAAATTATGAAATTATTGATTCTATAAAAATTAGAAAAGCAATCATTGCATTCACATTAAATGAGATAGCTGAAATCAATCCTGAAAATATTGAATTTAAACTTGTATTTGATGATAATCAGATAAAGGACATCTCGAAACCTATCATATTTAAACCCACCACAATCGGAAAAACATATTATGTTGAACTTAACGATTTCCGGTATTATACCAAAGATCGTAATCCAATTCCAGTAACTATTTTAGTAACTTATAAGTCCGGTTCACAACCTTTAAAACTTACTTCTGACACCAAAATCAGCTATACTTTTAAATTTGAAAATCTGGATTTTGAAGTAGCTTATGGTTTTTTTGCTCCTTCAGTTTTAGCAAAGCAGATTTTGCAAAGAAAATTAAATTTGGATAACTTCTTAAATAATAGCTTTTTGAGGTTTTCAAATCCAAAATTCGATATAACCGGAACCAGTAATGTGGGAGCTTATATTAAATTCAATTTCGATTCTCTGAAAGTGTTTTATGATGATAAAAGTTCAATAACAGCTGATTTTGATGGACAGAAATGGATGGATTATAGCTTCGGAGCTAAACCTTCAGTTCCGGGAGAATTTATATCATTTAAACTGAGGACAATTGATAGTTTGTGGGGTGGTACGAGTCGTTTTTTTGATAAATTAGAAAAACCGGATTCACTCGAATATTCTTATGGCGCTGCAAACGATTTTGAATTAGCTGCGACAGATCGTACCCCCGATTTTTTAGTGCCTGACACAAGAGTAAATGTAAATATCAAAGCTACACTGCCTTTTCAATTGAATTCAGGAAGTTATTATCTGTTTGAAGACTCTGTTACAAGTATTTCCGAAACGTTGTCAAATCAAATTAATAAAATTGATTTTAAAAATATTGATTCTACTTTTTTAATTTTGAAAATTCAAAATGGTTGGCCAATAGGTTGCACAATTGATTTGTCATTTTTGGATGCTGCATATCAAAAAATTAGCACAGAGTTCAATTCATCGTTTCAAATTGAATCAGGTGAAGTCGATGAAAACGGAACTGTTCTGCTTGGAAAGCAGAGTCATCAAATCCTGAAAATAATATTGACACCACAGCAGTTGGAAGACTTGAAAAAAACTAAATCGATGCACTTTAAGTTTAAAATTGCAGGAAAGAATGACTCGAAAATTAATATTACAACAAACGACAAAATCAAAATTGATGTTGCTGTTTATCT
>CAYNHC010000242.1:0-2607 GCA_964396705.1 uncultured Paludibacter sp. | reverse complement strand
TATTTTATGGAGGATGTGCCTGTACGACATTATCTGAATCCGGCATTTCAGCCTGAAGATAAGTATAGTATTAGTATTCCCATTCTCGGATACACTAATATTGGGTACAACAATAATTCCTTTTCATTGAACGATTTAGATAATTTAAGCCTTTCAGCATTATACAATAAACTTGGCAAAGAAGCACTTGTTTCCGGCTATTCTCAATTAAATATACTTACTTTGGGATATGCGTTTAATAATTCGTTTTTAAGTTTAACAATCTCCCAAAAGGCTGAAGTAAATACCGGTCTTCCTAAAGACCTTTTTAAATTTATGATTTATGGTACTACTGAGGTTGACAATAATTTATATTCATTAGATGCATTGAGTTTAAATTCAAATATTTACACCGAAACAGGTTTTGGATATTCGCAGCAAATTGACGAACAATGGACATTGGGAGTGAAACTGAAATTGCTGAACGGAAATGCAAACCTGAATTATACGAATAATTTATCATTATCGGCAAATATTGATAAATGGAATTTGAATGGAAACGCAGCATTAAGATATTCAGGTCCGGCTCAATTGAAGTTTGATGAATTATCAATGAATCCCTCAATAACATATCCTCAGAAAAAAACTGATTGGTTCAAACACAACGGTTTGGGAGCAGGTGTTGACTTTGGTGTACAGTTCAGAATGTTGGAAAATCTTTATCTTTCGGCATCCATAACTGATTTTGGATTCATAAAATGGAAAAATAATGTGTTAAATAATTCATTTCAAGTGGATTATTCTTTTGATGGTTTTGTTCATTTAAACTCAGATATGACTGTTGCTGAACTAAATACAGAATTAGGAAATATTAATAATCTTAATAGTATTACCGATTCACTTGTTGCTGAATTTAAAAATTCTATCAACTTAAATTCAAATTCCATTGGTTATACCACCTATACTACCGCAAAAATTTATGCCGCAGTACAGTATAATTTTCTATCGAACAGGCTAAATCTGGGATTGTTATACAGTTCGTATATTGATAATAAATTTGAAAAAAATAAAATTACAGCATCCGTTACCGGAAGACCATTCGATTGGTTAAGTTCAACCATAAACTACACTTTTCTAAATGGTTATAATTATTTTGGTGGTGGAATAAGTATAAAAACAGGTATATTTAATTTTTTCTCAGCCATAGATTTTTCAACAATGTCATATGCTATGGTTCCAATATCAAAAGTAAAAATTCCATTGCCATACAATGAGAAAAGTTTTAATTTCTCGGCAGGGATAAATATAGCTTTTGGAAAAAGAGAAAGAAAAACAAATTTTATCACCAGTCAGCCCTATCATCCAAAAACCGGGCTTTATAAACCAAAATTTAAAAAAGTGAAATTTTTGTGGGATAAATAATGGAAAAATGCATGTATATTTGCAGCTTAATGTTAAACAAACTAATTCATTCTGTTTTTAGAAGCATTGCATTCTATCTAACAATAATTCTGGCGTAAATTCATATACTTTCAAATGATTCGAATAAAACTTATTGCATTCATAATCATTATTTTAATTTCAGATTTTACTTCGGCAAAATCGCCGTTCATTTACAATATAAAATGGGCAGATAGTGAAGCTCCATTGAATACGGTTTACCTACATGTATCAACTCAATACGGGAGAGTTTTTAATGCGGATAAGCAACCATTGGAAAACGGAATAGGAGGTAATGTAAGTGTTTTAATTCCAGATGATTGGATGAATAATAGAAAAAGAAATTATTTTTCACTGGGTATCAAAGGAATGAACAATCCGCATCCTAACAAGCCATATTTATCTACTATGAATATAAGTGGTGATAAAGAGATAGATGATTCATTTAATTACTTTCAGTTTTTGGCAGGTTATCGAATTTCGCGAAGAATAAGAGACGATGGAACTTATTTTGAACCACGAATTGGATATATTCTGTGGGATTTTCATGATAATGATCGTGCTAATCAGGCAATAGTTTTTTCGCCCTCCTTTGGCTATTTTTACAGGAACTGGGATTTTGCGGTTTTCAGCGATTTGGGATTTTCGCAACGACGGACAAATATTGGTGAAAATGTGTTTTTTACAGCGGGTATTAGTTTTGGTTATAACTTTGGATTATACCTGAAAAATAAATGTCGATGCTTACCGTATAACTATTATTAATAAATTAATGTGTGCAGTAAGAAGTTGCATTGAGTAAATAAACCTATTCTGTCCTCCATTCCTGACTTTTTCTTCCATTGTAAAGCGCTTAGCTCTTCGCAATTATGAATACTACTTACAGCTTGTGTGTAAACAATTAATTTCTATTTTTCATTTTAACATAAAAATAAACTATTTTTGTAGTTAATCAAAAAGTGAAAGTAAAAATAATAATCTGATGAATATTTCGAAAAAGAAAAGAGTCCTGTTTATCGACAGAGATGGAACTGTAATTGTGGAACCGCCTGTAACTTTTCAGGTTGATACTGTGGATCAAATTGAGTTTCTACCTGCTGTAATAAGGAATTTATATTTTATACGTACCAAACTCGATTTTGAGTGGGCATTGGTTACTAATCAGGATGGACTTGGAACTCCGGTTTA
>CAYNHC010000241.1:0-5545 GCA_964396705.1 uncultured Paludibacter sp. | reverse complement strand
ATATAATTGAAAAAAGAATTCAAAATTATGAAACCAACACTTACAGCATTAATTGCACAGGGAAAAACATTAGTTTCGGACGGTGCATGGGGTACATTTTTACAGGCAAAAGGCTTACAACCGGGCGAATGTCCCGAATTGTGGAACATTGAACATCCCGATGCCGTTTTGGATATTGCAAAAAGTTACATCGATGCCGGAGCTGACACTATTGAAACTAATAGTTTCGGAGGAAGTTGTTTTAAACTCGAAGCTTTTGGATTGGCTGATAGAGTTTACGAAATTAACCGCAAAGCCGCCGAAATATCCCGTCAGGCTGCAGGTGACGATAAATATGTGCTCGGTTCGATAGGGCCAACAGGCAAAATGCTTATTATGGGTGATGTAACAGAAGAAGAATTATATGAAGCATTCAAAGAACAAGCTGTGGCATTGAGCGATGGTGGTGCAGATGCATTAGTTATCGAAACAATGACCGCTTTGGATGAAGCTGAAATTGCAGTGCGAGCTGCACGGGATAATACATCACTTGAAGTTATTTGCACTATGACATTCGATCATTTGGCAACCGGAGAATACAGAACAATGATGGGTGTTTCGCCCGCCGAAATGGTAGAAGTGCTTAAAGCAGCCGGTGCTGACATTTTAGGCGCCAATTGCAGCAATGGTATTGAGGGTATGATTCATATTACCGAAGAAATCCGATCTGTGGATAAAGAAATACCGGTTTTAATTCATGCCAATGCCGGATTACCAATTTTACAGGGAATGTGTACCGTATTTCCCGAATCGCCCGAAATGATGGCCGCTTATGCTACTCAACTTGCATCAGCAGGCGCCAATATTATCGGTGGTTGCTGCGGAACAACTCCTGAGCATATTCACAAACTGGCTGATGTACTTAAAAATCATTGAATTCAAACTTATTTGAAGAGTAGTGTTGATTTGAAATTGAGAAATTAAGAAATTGAGAAAGTGGTGAAATATTGTGCATCAATAATTTATTGACAGAATCATCGTATTATTCTTGTAAAAACTATCAAAATATTTCTTCCAAAAATATTCAACAATACAATATACAACGAACAAAGGCGGAATTAGTAATCCCGCCTTTGTTTAATTTATTGAAAGTTTTCAACCATGCATATTTTGCCCAAAAATAAAAAAGATAGCAGCAGCCAGTAACGCACTGACTGGTATTGTCAAAATCCAGGCTACCAATAGATTTTTGGTCACACCCCAACGCACAGCCGAGAGTCGTTTAACAGCTCCCACACCAATGATTGATCCTGTAATTGTATGTGTAGTGCTTACCGGAATTTTCAAAATCTCAGTCAAATAAAGGGTTAATGCACCGGCGGTTTCAGCAGCTACACCTTCGAGCGGTGTTACTTTGGTAATGCGCGAACCCATGGTTTTTACAATTTTCCAACCGCCGGACATTGTTCCAAGCGAGATCATTGTGAAACACGAAAAAGCAACCCAGTCAGGCATTTGACCTATGCTGTGAATTCCCATATCAATTCCATTCTGGGTATAGGCAGCAAAAAGTGCCGCAGCAATAATCCCCATCACTTTTTGCGAGTCATTCAATCCATGTCCAATACTGAATAAGCCTGAAGAAACTAACTGCAAACGTTTAAACCATAAATTGGCTTTGTGCGGATTTACTTTTTTGAAAGCATGCAAAATAAAGATGGTGAGCAGTGATGAAATAATCATACCTATTAACGGTGCCAGAACAATAAACGATGCAATTTTAATAATTACTTCACCTTTGATAGATTCAAAACCTGAAGTAGTGTAACCATTGGCAACAATTGTACTCATGATAGCTGCACCAGCAAATCCACCAATCAGTGTATGAGAAGAAGATGACGGTATGCCAAGCCACCATGTAGCCAGGTTCCATGAAATTGCAGCTACTATTCCGGAAAAAATTACAGGGAGAGTGATGAAATCTTCAATAACTGCTTTAGAAACTGTATTAGCTATACCAAATTCGCCAATAATGTATTTCGCAATAAAAAAGGCAACGAAATTGAAAAAAGCTGCCCACAAAACAGCTTTGAAAGGTGACAAAACCTTTGTTGAAACTATTGTTGCAATAGAGTTGGCAGCATCATGAAAACCGTTTATAAAGTCAAATACCAGAGCAAGAACTATAATAGTTATTAAGAGTGTCATTGTATCTTTAAAATTACTATGCGTACTTTACAATAATTGTTTTGATAATCTTACCTACATGTTCAGCTGCATCAGTAGCTTTCTCAAGTTCGGACATAATTTCTTTCTGCTTAATAATTTCTATTGCATCATTCTGATTCTCAAATAGATCAATCAGGAAATGCTCGTAAACATCGTCTGCCTTATTTTCTATGTCGTGTAATTCAACACAATATTCGGTAACTTTAGTCCTGTTCTTTTTAAGAATATCTAATTCATCAACAGCTTTGCCGATACAAATCGCATCATCTTTAATTAATCCTGCAAGTACGATAGCTGCTGCCGGAATTTTCTTGGGATTATAAAGTACAATACGTTTTGCACAACTGTTAATATAATCAGTCACGTCATCAAGTTTGTCGGCTAAATGATGGATATCTTCTCTGTCAAAAGGAGTTATGAAAGTAGAATTAAGTTCATCAAAAATTCGATTTGATAATGCATCACCTTTTAGTTCCTGTTCTTTGATCTTTTTGTAATATTCGATTGCTTTCTCGTGTTCGTAATTTTTTATACATTCAATCATTAAATCTGAAGCAACCAATAATACATCAGCCATTTCCTTTAAAATAGGGAAAAATTTGGTTTCTTTAGGTGTGAATTTGCTGAAAAATGAATTATCCATGAACTTTCTTTATTATTTTTTGTAATGAGTTTGTAATAATTTCTTAATATGTATGACAATACAAAAATAATAAAATGCATCCATAAAATATACATAATATTATTTTTTTCTTAAAATTGACAAATAAGATATAAGTTACTTATTACAAGAAACTTAATGTCAACAACTTTACATTTTTTGGAGATTAATCAATAAATATTATTCAGGAATACAGACGAATAAATTTATTTTAAAAAGCGGAAGATAATCATATCTGATCGTCATTATCTTAAATAGCGGAAAGAACTATTTATATATAACTAATTATTAGCAATTTAACTTGTTTAAAGAATATAAATATGATTAAAATGGAATTATTTTATTAAAATATTTTTTTTGATATAGAAAAAGTGATATTTTTGCAGAACTAATTAGTACTAACAAAAACTTTTAAAAAATGGCTTACGTAATTTCAGAAGATTGTATCGCTTGCGGTTCTTGCATTAGCGAATGTCCTGTGGATGCAATATCAGAAGGTGATATCTATGTGATTGATGCTGATGTATGCACCGATTGTGGAACTTGCGCTGATGTTTGCCCATCAGAAGCAATCAGTCCAGTTTAATTAATTGCTACAAAAAATGACAAGACCTGTTTGAATAATTTCAAACAGGTCTTTTTTTATGGTTTATAACCTGAGCTTTCAAGTATTTTCCGAGCATCTGTTTCATTCATTAACGCCTTTATTTCAATATCTTTATTTGTGTTCATATAACTTTCAACTATCTGCCAACCTATCCATGTAGCTAATCTACCCGGAGACTCCTGCGAAATAGGAGAAGTAAAAGGTGCATCGTTAATGTATTTGTTTATCAATTGCATATCAGTATTAAAAAGGTGTTTTTGCGCTACAATTGATGACCAGATTTCCTTTTCAAATTTCTTACTCCATTCTAACTTTTCATTTGAATAACCAATAATTAATTCAGGTTTCTCCTCGGGCAAAAGTACAGAAAGAAGATATAAAATTTTTCCATGGTAAATCATATTATCCAACAATCGGTCTTCTGTTGCGTTCATTGGAAAATAACGGTATAATAAAGCCGATACAATATCAACCGGCACAGATTCTTTGTGCATATTCTGGGTCAGATATTGATAAGTTATTTCGGAGTATTTCGGGTAATCACTTCCAAGATAAAGATCCACACCAATTGCTATATAATTGTCTGTCAACATTAAAGCCCTATTGAATCCTGACACAAAAAAATAAATTTCAGGCAATTTCTTTTCAGGAAACAAATGCTTAATTCCTGAATAAGCGAAAGAAACACTCTTTTCAATTGCGGAAATATCAGTATAAACTTCAAGCACTTTTTTGTTCACATCGGTAAATGCAGTATCTTTAAGAAATTCGAGGATTTGATTTTGAACTTTTAAGGTATCAGAAGGATTTTCTTCAATGATGTCAGCAACATATTCGGACATAAATCCGGGAAAATCATTGTATAATCCCCGCACTTCAGCTTCGATATTTGCAGTATCTATACCAATTATTGCTCTATCAAAGCGGTTAATTTTTACATCAATTTTATTTGCTGAGTTAATTCCATATCTATCGTTCTTTTGACATGAAGTAACAACCGACAATAGGCTCAAACCAATAATAAAAGCACTGTAATTCCTTTGCATAAGATATTTGAATTTAAAAAAGCGCAATCTGCAAAGTATTAACTCTGCAATTTGCGCTTTTAGTATTTTAAAAATTATTTTTTTATAATAATCGTCATAAATAGCTGACAATTTGAATTTTGCAAACCATTGATTTGACAGTCTTGGCTCTTGGTTCTAATGTCTTATATTTAATTATTTCTTTTTATTTCTCTCGCGCAAAGCTTTTTCCTGATCGCGTTGCATTTTTTCGATACGTTCCATAAAACCGTTTTTCTTTGCCGGTGTCTTAGAGTTAGCATTAGTAGCTCTCTTTGCATGAAGTTGGGCTAATAATTTTTTCTCGTCAACTGTAGCACGTATGGCGTAAGTCTGGGCAATTGATATTAAAGTTGATACAAAATAATAGTAACTTAATCCAGACGCATAACTATTGAACATAAACATGAACATAATTGGCATTAAGTACATCATCCATTTCATCATTCCGGCTCCGGGCTGATCAGGAGTAGCTGTATTTGCCATATTCAATTTTGTTGAAATAAGCGTTGTAATCGTCATTAACAAAGTGAAAAGACTAATGTGATTACCGAAATACGTAGAAATTAACGGAATAGTTGCATTCCAGCTTACAATAGCATCATAAGCCGATAAATCGTTGGCCCAAAGAAAACTTTGTTGCCGAAGTTCAATTGATGCAGGGAAAAAGCTGAACATGGCAAATAAAATTGGCATTTGAAATAAAGTAGGCAAACATCCACTCATTGGACTTACTCCCACCTTTTTGTACAACTCCATTGTAGCTTTCTGACGCTCAGCGGCTTTATCGGCAGGTATTCTTGCGTTAATTTCATCAATCTCAGGTTTCAGAACGCGCATTTTGGCACTTGAAACATAAGATTTGTAAGTAAGCGGGTATAACACTAATTTAATGACAACAGTCATTAGCAAAATGATAATACCAAAACTACTTATAAATCTGCTGAAAAGGTTAAACATTGGAATAATGGCAAATCGGTTTACCCAACCAAAAATACCCCAACC
>CAYNHC010000240.1:0-5548 GCA_964396705.1 uncultured Paludibacter sp. | reverse complement strand
CGTACTCATCAATGGGAGCAAATTCCATATTCATAAAACCACCACTCTGCACACCGCCCTTATTTTTTATCCCGCTCACTTCATACGAATTTAATCCGGCATCAAATCCGATTTTCATCTTACTTCCATTCAAAGATCCCTGAATTCCTGCATTTTCATAACCCATTAACCCGGATTGATCTACCGGATTAATTACTGGCCCACCCTTAATAATGTCTTCAAGTTCTTGTTTTGGATTTTTTCCGGTAACCGGTGGTTTGCTGTTGCTCGACTCAGAGTTTATTGTTCCTGAACCCAGACTGCCTTTTTTATTGATATTGACTACTTCAATTTTGAAATTTCCTAAGTTGTCAGTCATACCCTCTGCCATTGTAGCATATTGATCGTTAATAACTATAGGCTCATCCGAATTATCTGCTTTAAAAGTAGATTGGCACGAATGACCGGTTGCTTTTGCAAGACCCGGGTTGGTGTAACAAACTGATCCAATTGATATGTTTTTACCTATAGATCCACCATCGACATAGTCCACCATAACTTTGAAATGGGTATTTGCTAATGGTCGCTTCACCAAATTAGGATCTGATTTCCAGGTATAAAATAATCGCCCCCGAAGTATGGATGTGGGTGGTTTGCACGAAATAATACTATAATTAGCTTTCGCAGTTCGGTAATATACATCTTCACTATTTACATTCGCTGGGAATGGGAGATGAAAAGGTTCGGGTTCGGCAATAAATTTTGCAGAGTCAACAAAATTGGTACCTGTACCACTTTGAGTTGCTTTGTATATCGCATCGGCAATTTTTTTATTCATTTCAAAGGAAATGTCAATGTCTTCAATTTTTTCGTTTAAATTCAACCATTCTTTTAAATTTTTGATTGCAAGAATTTGATATTTCTCATCCGAACAAGAACTTAGCAGTTTTTCGAAAGTAACATAAGTGCTGTCTTTTTCTAATTTTGTGACTCCGAGCGCAACAACTGTAATATTGTCCTGATTAGATACGTATTCTGAACCCAATGCTACCGATTTTGAAGTTATATTCCCTTCAAATGTAGGAATTTCAGGTATTTTCCCTTTCTTGTTTACGCGGTATAGTACTACAGGTAGCCCGGGAGCTATTGTATCTTTTCCAACATAATGAGTTTGAAAATCATTAACGGATGGTTCTGCCAATTCAACAGTCAGACCACTTTCATCTCCTTTAATCCGATATTGTGTAAATTGTTTGCTCACATTCAGTTTAAGTTGATAGGCATAAGTTTTTGCAATCAATTGTCCGAAATTAATGAGAGTATCTTTTTTGGTTACCGGCATAGTGATAGTGCCAAAATCTTTATCCACATAATATTTGTTGCTAATTTTTAGTCGGTAAAAGATTGAATCGGTATCAAAGTATATTTCAGGTATTGGGATTTTTGTGGTAATCCTGCCCAATGTATCCGTAATCACCACTTTAGAGGCAATTTTGACTAAATTCTGCTTGCTATCACCAATATTTTCGGTAGGTAATTCACTGAATAAATTTAAGTTTGTCCCCAATTTTTTATTTCCCGCCGATTTCGAATTCTGAGCCTTATATGCTTCTACGGTAATTTCGGTATTCATCACCGGATAAATTTCGGGGAAATTTTTGAAGCCATATTTTATTACTGCCTGCACAGGTATCTGTACCATTGGAATAGCATCTTTCAATTTGCGGAATAGAAAATCTGAACTTATTTTCGTGTCAATCAGTTTGTTGTTAGCATCATAATAACTCAGGGATGCGCTATACAATTTGCCATCTTCAAATCCGGCAGCAACCGTTTCACTGTCAGTAAGATTTATAAAGTTTTTAATCATTCCGGTGCTGTCAATTTTCTCGAAAGAACGGCTAAAACTGAAGGGCTGTTGAGGTTGATTGCTGCCGATTGATTTGTTTTTAGATGATTTTTTAATATCCAGCACATATTTTTGAAGCCCCATATTTTTAATCACTTCCTGATCGTTAACAATCGATGTGTCCTTATTTATTTGTTTTATCCAACACCAATTGATAAGCAAACTCGAATCGTTCCTTACTTTCAACGTGTCAGGAACATTATTCAGGTTCGGTTTAGGATTTAAGAATGTAAAATCCGAATTTTTACCCTGCGGAATTATAATATCCGGTTTAAATTTAGGCAAACTTTTATACATGAACTGAATGGGCTCACTTTTCCCTCCGTTTTTGATATAAGCCTCCGGTGTTATACCTGTAATTTGCAATACATAAACCGAACCAGTGTCGAGTTTAATCCCACTGGCCAGATCGAGTGCGTAACTCGTTCCCCTGATATTCGATTTTTCGAGTACCACCTGAGTTGAGTAATTGATAGCATCGTAAGGGCTGATACCCGGGAGTAATTTTACCATTCTGAGTCGGTAGGTCATTCCTCTTGTGAAAGGAGAAACAGGAGACCAGCTAACATTAACATATTGAGGACTTTTTGCTATTTCGCTCATGTTGTTCATGGGCGTAATTATCTGTGGCGGTTCGCTATAAGCAATAAACATCGAGCGGCAGGTTTCAGTAAGCAATGTATTTGTATCATAAGCTTTCAATTTAATACAAATATTGTAGGTGCCTTCGGGCATGGCTTGATTTGTTACAATTTCCTGAGTAGTGATGCCTGTCATTTCGAGATCGCTTGTAGTGCCATTTCCAAATATATTTCGGAGCTGAGTTCCGGTTAATGTCTGTGGAATATTGGGTAGTAAAACAATTGGAGTTCCCGGACGATAGTTATCCTTCAATTGAACCGAAATACTGTTGTTATCTTTTCGCAACGAAGCGGTGAGAAATACCTTAACTGGACTGTTGCTTGTCGGATTTATATACGTCAGCGTAACGATGGTTTTAGTGTTATTTGTCACATAACCAATATAATCGCGATAAAAAGGAGAGTAGGGCGGAAGAATATTGAGGTTCACACTAAACTGCTGTGAAAACAACGTGGTAACACCGATGAAAGAAAGAATTACAAATAAATACTTTCTGAGGAATTGTAGATTTTTCATTGGATGAGTTGCTTTGTTTTAAAAATTGTACTGATAGGTAACCATCAGCCTTGTTTGTTGAAAATCGTTCAAATTGTAAATGCCGTTTGCAGGTGAGAAGAGGTAATTAAACCCTGCACTAATAGTATTTCTTTTCAGAAAATTGTAAACTCCATTCAAATCAATGGAAACTGTTGTTCCATTGCTGATGCCATCAAGTTTGTTAAACAATATTGTATTGTTGTTGGATATTGTAAATGAATTTTCAAAAAGTGCTTTGCTTAGACCTGCAATAAAACCATAACTCTGCAATGCGTTTTGTGAAGTTACTGCATTATTATAATTCAGACCGGCGTTGATATTCCAGCCACCATTAAATATAACAAAAGTGTTATTCAGTGTGGCATAAGTGTTTTTAATATTGTTTGAAATGCCGTTTAGCTGATTGTTTTGCATGTCGGTCACGCTGGCTACTAACGAGATAATGTCTGACACCATGTCAGTATTAAAAATATATCGGGGCGAAACTGTAAACGAATTACTTTTTTGAGCCGATTGAATGGAATCGGCAGTAAGTGAACTTGCTTTGAGCTGCGATATGGAATTAGCGTTATAATTGAAATCGACTCCAAAATTATTTGTAACCTGATAGGATACAGAAGAATTCAATAATAATCGTTTGGTAGTTAACTGCTTGTATTTGTTTAAATTATCGCTTTGGAACTGAAGCATGTTGGTGAATCTCATTTTTTGTTTAAATAAGCTCCACGACGGTTGTACGGTAATCAGATTCAAATCGGTCATAAATGAATTGATACCCATGCTTCTGAAATAGGGTTGCGCTCTTTTGTAGGAGCTTAATATATTGAAATTTGGATAACTAATATTGAAGTTTGCTTCCGTGGCCCATTGAACCTGAGTCGTTGACCGGATAGGAATAATTTTATTAATCATATCTATAAATGGAATTTCCAGGTCAACTACATCAACATTTGTGTCGTAAGTGTAAATACTTGCAGCGCCGTTTAATCCAAAAGTGATGTGATTGAAAAACCTTTGAAAAATATTGATCCCTAAAACCACATTTTCTTCGGGCTTTAAATTTAGTAATCCATTTTCGTTGGTTAAGCTTGTCACATCATCATATCCTCTGAAGAAAATAAAATCGACAAAATTTGATTCTTTTCCGAAGCCGATTTTGGCGCCCCAGGCCATACGCGAAAATGAGGGTTGAGCTGAATAGTAGTTTGTGCCGTTTTCGGTGGTAATGTTCATTGGGTACGAACCGGGAATGTCTTGCTGATACATCATGCTGGAGTCTATCTGAAGGGCTTTTCGCAGCCTGCCACCGAAAAATCCCAGCCGTAGTTTTGTAAGATTAAGTTCAATTCCACCTCCAAATAAAGTTTGTCCAGATACTGTAAATGGGGAATATGAATATTGCCTGTAACCTGCATGAAGTGTTATCCACTTGTAATGCGGACTTATGCCAAACTGATTGAATGAATGATTTAGGTTGACTTTTCCGTTGGTCAATACTGCTGAGACAGGTATGCTTATCCCGTAAATACTCAGATTGAGATTGAGATTTGCTCCCCAGTAGGCAGGCATAGGAACCTGATTGCTATCATTCGAGTTGGTAGATGTATAGTTAAAACCAAAACCTCCGGAAATTTTGAATGGTTTCTGTTTGGCTATATTCTCCAACTCCTGTCCTGATATAATGTTTTTACAGCAAAACAGGAGAATTATTGGAATTAAGATTCGATACTTTAACTTACTATTCATAATAATAACCGGTATAAAGAAATTCGGCAATATGATTCAATAAGGAGAAAGAGAAATATGGAAAGAACCAATCAAATCATTCATTTGATTTTTAAATTTGACAAATACTCAAGAGCGCTTAATCGGAGCAAATTTATCGAATTTTACATTATATTAAAATTATTACACTCTTTTTTTGTGTTAAATTTTAATTTGTGTAGTTTATTTGCTTTTAAGTTACTACTCAGTACTCCTTTGTTTTTCCAAGTAGATATACAAGTATCTGTAATATTGTAAAATGGGTTCTTTACCACGAAGTGGCTAAATGTGAACCAACGGTCAGCGTAGCTAATAACCTCCAGTAAGTGAAGCGCAACTGGGGGATAATGAAAAACGTAATAACATGATATTCTTGTAAATACTTTTATATCTTCAAGTGTTACAACATTCAAAATAAATAAAAAAAAGAACTTATTAAATAGAGAATATAAAACATTTACAAAAACATGAAAAAAGTTTGGTAAAAAGTTTGGTATTATAAATATTTGTTTTATTTTTGCAGAGTAAACAAACAGATAAATTTTTCATAGTTAAGGTTTAGGTTAAAATGTGCAATGGGTGGCTGTGAAGTTACCCATTGCTTTTTCTATTAAGTTTAGTTCGTGTGAATATTTTTCCGGAGAATAGAATATATAAAAACCCCTTATAATCAATTGATTATAAGGGGTTTTTTATCTTAATCGTACCCGAAGCGGG
>CAYNHC010000239.1:0-5668 GCA_964396705.1 uncultured Paludibacter sp. | reverse complement strand
ACTCGCGGCATCCACGGGTTCGGTTTTATTCAGCACATGTTTACAACAATTATTATGATGGTATAGCCAAATACGGAGTAGGATCAACTGAAGGATCTTCGGTTTTTGTTGAGAACAATTTTTTCCGTAGTTGTAAATACCCTATGCTTACTTCGATGCAGGGAACTGATATATTTTATGATGGCCAAGGTACATTTTCCGGTGAAGATGGCGGAACTATCAAATCGTTTAACAATACAATGAGCGGACAAACCCGTTATGTTCCTTATCATGCAACAAATTATCCTGTTGAGTTCGATGCTATTGAAGCTACAAGCAGAGGCGAAGTAATTCCCGGAACTATCAAGTCGAAACGAGGTGCAAATGCTTTTAATAATTTTGATACAGATGCATCATTATATGTAAAAACATTTATTCCTGATGAACCCGAAGTGGCTAAAACTAACGTAATGATGTATGCAGGAAGAATTTCAGGAGGCGATTTAAAATGGACATTTAATAATGTTGTTGATGATGTGTCATATACTGTAAATACCGGATTAAAAGCTGCACTTTCGGGTTATAAAACAAAATTAGTTTCGGTTCAGGGCGAAGGTTCTTCGGTTGGAACCAGTCAGACTCTTATCTCTTCAACCGACAATAGCCAAACAGTAGTAACGGGAACAGCCATTGAACCAATGATTTTTACCTGGGGCGGCGATGCAACCGATGCTTCAGTTTCAGGTTTGCCTGCTTCAGGAATTAGTTTTGTTAAAGATGCTACGGCTAAAACCATCATAGTGTCGGGAACACCAACTGCAAATGTTACATTCACTGTCACTACAAGCGGAAGTACAGGAACGCCTGTAACTTTATCGGGTTCTGTAACTGTTACTACAGGTGGCGGCACAACAGGTGAAATGATTCATAACTTTACAATATCAGGTAAAACAAGCACTACATTTGCAATTACCGGCAATATGAACAGCACTGATGGAAGCGTAAGTTATTCAGGATTAACATTAACAAAACGTTTAAAAATTGAGTCATCAACTTCAATTACATTTTCTACTACTGATGCGGGCAAATTAACTTTAGTGTTTGATGCTACATTCAACGGAGCAATAAAAGTTGATGGCACATCATATAATGCTGTGGCAGGAATTGCAATCATTTCCATCGCAGCAGGTTCGCATAGCATTTCGAAAGGAGATGTAGCTAACCTGTTTTATATAAGTATGATATACAATTCAACCGGAATTGTTACAGGAAAGGAAATTTCTGATTCACAAAACATAAAACTATATCCAAACCCTGTTATTAATAATTTAAGTATTTCTTCTGTTTCACAAATTGAAAAAGTAGAAATTTACAACATGTCCGGGATTTTGGTAAAAAGTATTGAAGATAAAATTACAAACTTAGACCTGAGCAACCTGAATGGTGGAAGTTATTTAATAAAAGTATTTACCAAAGAAGGATATGTCGTTAGAAAACTGGTAAAAGAATAAAACATTTAAAATATTACGAAAATCCCCGGTACAGTTAACTATACCGGGGATTTTTTATTTCAACTTAATTATTTTACAGCCATCAGTTCTTCATCAATTTCAAATAGGTAGTTTTTCCTTCGAAGCTGATTTTGCAAATATAAATTCCATTTTGGATATTTTCGGGTATCCAGTCAAACTGATTGATTCCGCTTTGTCCTTTTCCTTTGAATAATTGTTTGACTAAACGGCCATCTACACTGAAAATGTCGAGTTGTAAATCGCTTACGTATGGTAAAGTTAACTGAATGCGGGTTGACTGACTAAACGGATTTGGATAATTGCTACATGCAAGCATTTCAGCCAAAGGAATTTCAATTGCATTCAAATCGGTGTAATCAAATGCAGCTAAGGTAATAGCCGACCATTCAGTACTTGACTTGGCACGGGCTTTAACTGTCATGCTATTGCCAATATTCAAAGCGATGGAATAAGGTTTGGCAGTACCCGCTATTGCACCGGAAATCGAAGTTCTTGGATCGGAACCATCAGTTGTATAATAAATTGTCCCCGAACTTGCCGTCATTCCCAGATTAATAGCTGACGAAATTGTACCTCCGTTGTGTGTAAATACCGGGGCATTAATGCTTGGGTACAAACTTGCTGCCTTTAATTGAGTCAGCAAAATATCAGTTCTTTGTGGAAAATAATTATTGACTAAATCTGCTTTTCGGGGCAACCAATGATCATTGAGAGTATATGGATTGTAAGGTGCATACCAATCACTCCAACGAGCTGACTCACAAATAATTGCTTGTTCTATTTCATCGGCTAATTTATTATATCTGTCAATATTTTGGGCAGGAGTTAATTTCCCTCCGGTATCAAGTAAATGCTTTTTGATTCTGTCGGCAATAGTAACTTTGAAATCAGGATTTTTCTTTAAATATTGCATAAATGCTGCCGGATTTCCTGCAGTTCCGGTGATTATTTTATTTTCGGTTAGCGAGGTCATCGATGTTTCGGCATCCCATACTAAGAATCTGAATCCATGTTCATTGGTCAATCTGTTACGACCTACAGCCCAGTTATTGGCATCCCAGTCACCATTGCCGATGTAGTAATTTATCAGCATATAGTCAATATAATTATCAACATCCAACAGTTTTTGATACGATGCATTTACTGTTCCATCATCATTTTTTCCCTGAATTTTTTGATAATTTGTATTGGTTTGAACCCCTGTAATTTGTGATTTAAATGAATTCCATGCAACCATAGTTCCATCCGTTGGCGTAGTAGTTTCCTTTTCTTTCACCACATCGTAATCGTCTTCATTTCCACTCAAATATGATTCCATGAAATCTTTATTCAACTCTTCCGAAATATTATAAACACCCCAATACAAACCATTCAGGTATAAATGCACAAATGTTTCGTGCGCTGAAATCTGTTCCATATCCAGTTGAGTAGTTTTTGCCCACGAGTCCTGAATGTACTGTGCAGCAGTTTGTTGTGCAACTGCATTTTTAACCCAGGTATAGTTATAACCGGCTCTTAAAATCAGTGAATTAAATTCTTTTGTGGTATTTTTTTCATCAAAAATATCAAAATTCAGTTTCGTCGGACCGTAAGTTGGTTTGAATGCAAGTTCAAATCCATGTTTTGGACTATTTGTTGGGCGGCGACTATTTCCACCATGTAATTTCAACCTGCAATTAATCTGAAATTCCTGACCGGATGCCGGATTAAAATATTCTACTGAAGCCGGGCGTTCCCATGCTTTGCTTTCGCTGTGAGGTAAACCGGTGAAAATATAAATTCCCCCTGTGTTAATATTTTCTACATTCGAAAATAAATTCCCAATATCGGTCACAATATTCATGGTTGGTAATGATTGAAAAGCTCCCGAGATCTTATCTTTATAAGCAGCAGCGGAAGTCACCCTGGCATCCATTTCGTAATCAGCAGTTATCGAAGTTGTTTCATCCGATTGTTTCCAGTCAGTAGGATATCCGGCTGGCGCTTTGGGTTGTTTTATTACATCATTCAAAAAAATGTAAGTATTACTGATTACGGGACTACTTACATTTGAACTGTTGAATACTACTGCACTTACCGGTGTTGTGGTGCTAATCCGAACAGGCTGAGTGTATAAAGTGGCATTTGTTTTTGTAGGTCTGGTGCCGTTCAAAGTATAATAAATTGAGCCACTTCCACCCGGAATGGTTAGTGTCAGGTCAAAAGCATTCTCATAAAATCCCCTTTTATGACTGAAAATTGGAGCAAAAGGTACTGTTCCTGCAATATTCAGTTGACCGGGCGTTGCAGAACTGAAAAATACGTATTGTCCCTGAAAAAACCCATAGGAAACGTCCTGAATTTGCGCCGGAAAAAGTGGAGAATATGCATGCGAAATAGTTGAGTCCGGCTCTGAAATTGCTAAAAACTCACCCGATCCTGAAAGTTTAAAATTGGTATGTAAATTCCTTGATGGGTCGATACGATTTTTGCCGGAAGCATAAACAATCAAATACGCTCCTTTTGGCAGATTTAATGAAGGGAATTGCCATTCTTTAATATTGTCTTGACTATCAGAAAGATACCAACCACCCAAATCAATATTTTCATCAGTATTGTTGTATAATTCAATCCAGTCGGAGTGTTCAATGTCTTCATCAACTATTCCATTCGAATTGATAGCCATAAATTCTGTAATCAAAATTTTATTGCTTTGAGCAAATATTGTAAGTGGAATTAAAAATATTAAAGTGACTAAAAAGTGACTGATTTTCATTGATGTTTTTTTAAAATATATTTTACAATTAATTCACCCCTTTAGGGGGTGGGGGTTATTATTTTTTACTGTACTTCTAAGGATTCAAAACTTAAACCCTCAATATTTTCGCCGTAAATTTTCACAAAATATTTACCGGCATTTATATAACTTCCTGTGGTAGTGCTAATTTGTTTCCATTTTTCGGCAGCATCGGGGAAAGTGATTTCATCATCACGAAGGAGCGTACCATTGGCTGCTATGAATTGCATACGGGCTTTAATCGGTTTACCACTTGTGTTCATGAAGTTAAACCGTAAGGCATATACCTGCGCTAAACCTGTATTGATAGTCCATTCAATAGAACTCCCTCCGCCAGTTCCTTTGCCTTTGCCTCCGCCTAACTTAACTCCAACTTTATTACGAACAAGCACTTTTTCAGTTGTGCCTTTTAATTGAGCTGTTTCCGCTTCGTAAAGAATGCTTTTGCGGGCATTTTTATCTTCGGGAAGCATTTCTTTCGGCGTTTTTTCTATCACATTTTTATCAGCTTCATCCCAACTCCAGTTGCTTTGCGCGGGCATTTGAACTTTGATCGCTTTATTCTCAGTAGCTATCGCAATGGCCGAAATCAGGGCTTGTCCTGCTTTTATTTCAGGGAACGAAATAACTAATTTTCCGCCTTTTACAGTAGCATAAACCACTTTTTTAAGCGCGCCATCGTGTCCGCTTTCTGCCCAAATATCCAGGTCATCCAATACAACTGAGTCATTTATAGCTACATCGAAAATGCGCAACCCTTCGCAATCGGTTTTTTCGCTGCCGCCTGTTCCATGCCATGGTTCGGTGAAATAAAGTTCCACACGATATTTCCCATCCTGAATTTTAAATGTGTAGTTGAATTTGTGTCGTCCGAAACGGAAATTGCCAAACAACGGCCAGTCCTTTGTTCCTCGGATAGGGTCGTAAGTTCCCCGCTGACTTGCCAGATAAGGATTCAGTTCCTTGAAATCATCTGCCCACGAAAGAGAAAAAGCAGTGTCGTCTTTCAACCATGTGTGACCAAATTCATCTTTGTACTCGTCGCCACCACAGTTGAGGCGGTAGAGATAGTTGAAGTTGGGTTCGGGTTTAGTGAGAGTGTCACTTTCAGTGACGCTCTCATTTTCAAAAAGCGTATCGAAATGTGGTGCTTTTTCCAATCCGGTTTTAGTGAGATCGTCACTCAAAGTGACACTCTCACTTTCTATTTGACTATTAAAAACCACCACATCTTCAGCTACCTTTTTTCCCTCAAAATATCCAACTGCACGAAGCACATTATACCGAATATCTCGGTTTTCCCAGGTGAAATGCGTTCCAATGCCATTATTCTTCTTTTTACCCAAATAAACAGAATCCACCGCATCATTGTACAATTTAA
>CAYNHC010000238.1:2824-5709 GCA_964396705.1 uncultured Paludibacter sp. | reverse complement strand
AACAAATAAGGATGTCAATTGACATCCTTATTTGTTTCTAAAATATATTGATTTGAAAATTTCTACTTAACAATTACTTTCGTAGCATATTCGTTTATTCTAACAATATATACACCTGCATTTAATTTATAAACCGAAGTGTTTTTTGAAGTCAATCGACGACCGGTAACATCGAAGATTGATACATTATCTCTTCCGGTTAAACCTGAAATATGTATTTCTCCATTTTTAGAAATAACTTTAAATTGAGACTGTTCGAAAGTTTTTACAGATGTTGGATCTTCGGAATATGCCTGTTCCAATTCACCAATAGTATTACCAACGTTAAGTAAATCAACCATGATTTCCATATCTGTTAATGCTTTCCGATACAATCTGAAATCGTAAACCTTAGTTTTACGAAGATAAACATCACCTGTGTAATTCGAACGACCAATCCAGTTGTAAATTGTACCCATACGACCCGACTTTGGCAAAGTGGTGGCAGGAAGATTGGTAATGTCAGAAACCTGAACTGCAGTTCCGTCAACATATAAAGTTCCTACTGTTCCATTTTGAGTATATAATAAATGATGCCAGTTACCTTGCAACGCAGGGGTTGCGAAACTTACTGCCTGATTGCCTGTTGCGGCAGTATAATACTTTGGCGTAATACTTAAACTTTGATCTTTTAGGCTGCCAATGATGTAGCCGGACTGATCTGTCATTGCATTGTTAGTATTCGAAAGTGAAAATAGAAAATTACCGTTGCTGGCTAATTCATGATAAGCTGTATCAATGCGGTAATATGCCCCGATTGAATAATCATTTAAGTTGTAAATAAGTTTCCCGATTTCCGGTCCCATATCGAAATAACCAATACTGTCACCGAGTTCAAGTACATTGAATTTTTTTGTTGTGCCAATTGTATGTACTCTTGCACCGTTTCTTAATTCACCCTTAAATCCTTTTTCAGCAACATCTGTTACCACAGTGTCATTAACTTGTGAGAAGTCGTATCTTACCAACAAATCGTTGTTGAACTGTGAACCGTCTTTTGCTAATACAGTTGCTGCAAAAGTTTTTGAAGTACTTTGACCGTTTTTAAGTAAAGTAGCAGTAAGCGTAACATTATAAGGGAAATAGTCAGGACGTACAACATCTCCTGAAGTGCTGATTATAGCAGTATTAGAAGATTTCCATGATATTGTAATTGTTTGATCTAACGTTCCTTTTGAAGGTAGTGAAATATTGGAAGTTAATGCGCTAATATTTCCTAATGTTAGATTGTCAACTTCAGTTTGTAATTCTGTTGCAATATAATCAGGATTTTCGGTGTAAGCGTTGTTTAATTTCTCGATAGTTTCAGGTACCTGAAATAGAAGATTTATATCTTCAGATGAAAGTGGAATACTTAACAACTGGAAATCATATAATAATGTTTGTTGCAGATATGCATCAGAAGCCCATCCCGAACGTCCCAACCAATTACAGATTGTACCTGACATGTTTGGTTTTGGTAATGTGTTGCTGGGCAATAACATGGCTGTGTTTTGTGCTACCTGAACACCATCTACAAAAACAGTTCCGGTTGTACCGTTGAGTGTATATGCAAAGTGATGCCATGCTCCTATTGAAGCTGCTGTATTGTAATTTGTTGCTGTACTCGGCGAACCTGCTGCCGAAAGTCCTGCAGCCTGACCATTTAATCGTCCATACATAAATCCATTCATATCAGTGCCTACTTTGTCTGAATTACTGAAATTCCAATAGTAATTACCGCTTGCAGCTAAATTAGTATATCCTTCGTCGATGCGAAAATAACCCATGATGGTATGGTCAGCCAAAGTATAAATAACTTTACCAATTTCCTGACCCATATCGAAATATCCCGTTCCATTGCCCAAATCAAGCACGTTATATCTCTCGGTATTTCCAATCGTTCTGATTCTGGCTTCGTTTACAAGTTTCCCTTTTAATCCACTGTGAATATCGGTTACTCTCAGCGTATCATTTTCATAAGTAATATGATCGGCAGAGAAGTCCCATTCTGCCACTTGTTCAGGTGTGGGAATAATCCCAATCACTTTTGCATTGAATTCTTTAGTCATGGTATAAACTTTTCCACTTACGATTTGAGTTAGTGTAGCAGTCAGTTTAACACTTATATCAAACTTTTCAGGACGGGTTACATGCCCAAGTGTGTCGATAATGGCAGGATTAGAGCTTGCCCAGCGAACAGTTACACCTTTAGATCCTAAAGTAGTTGGTAAAGTAATGTCAGTCGTTACATTATTTAAATCGCTTAATGAAAGAGCAGCATATTGTGAGTTTAATTCAGAAAGTCCGTTGAGTGTAAGAACATCGGTGGCAGTTAATGCACGGTTGTAAAAACGTACATCGTCAAATGTTCCACCAAATCCATTGGTGTCCTGACCCCAACGCGAGAATCCGAGGTAGTTTTCAGTTGCAGCTCCCAGCGAAAGACTTGGATTGTAAGGCAGATTTGATACTGAACCTACATTTGCACCGTTAAGATAAATTGTTCCTGTGCCACTTGTGCCATTCCAATCATAAGTAAAAGCGACATGCGCCCATGCGTTTACAGGACATTTTGTTTTAGAAATTACATTATATGCTGTTCCGGAAGCTGGTCTGTAGCGTACACACATATAACCATTGTCTGAACTATAACTGGGTACAAAAGCTAGAAAATTATTGGTTGCATCAGCGCCTATACCTAAATCAAAAAACCGTGTTGCATTTTTAAGTGCATCTAATTTAACCCAGGAAGCAAAAGTAAACGATGTTAATGTTGTTGTGAAGCCTGCCGGCAAAGTAACGTAGTCAGTTTTAGGTCCGCAATATATACCATGATTACTGTATCCATCTGTAGTATCTTTAGC
>CAYNHC010000238.1:0-2724 GCA_964396705.1 uncultured Paludibacter sp. | reverse complement strand
GAAGTATGTAAATTACATCTTCTCCGTTTTTGAATGGATTTTACACCTGAAATACAATTTTCGGGAGTAATTTTGCACTATAAAATAAAAAGGCAGATTTTATCTAAAATAGGCCTGAATTTTCAATTAAAACCTTAAATAAGTAAAATCAATTTCCATGAGAAAACATACACTTATTTTATTTTTGCTCATTACTGCTTTTGCCATTAAAGCTCAGAACGCGCGTACAACAATTACGCTTGCAGCTGGTGATTTCAGTGTAACTTCATATACCGACAAAGAGGTTATTCTAAATAGTAAAACCAATTTGCACATTACTTCAAAATTTGCAAAAACTTCATTGAATAACAGTGTAATTCATCTGAATACAGTTGATTCATGGGTTTACTTCGATAATATTCGTCCACAAACGGTATTAGACTCGTTGCTTAAATATGTTTATGTAAACGGTAATTTGGCTGTAAATAAAACTAACGCCAGAGTTTCGATTTACAAACAGGGTGCAGTTATAATACCACATTCTTCACAATTTCAACCTTTAAAAGTTTTTACAAATCAGAATTTTGCAGGTGACTCTACCACACTTCCTTTGTTTTCGTTTAATACATCACTTGGAATCTACGATAATAATATCCGGTCGTTTAAACTTAAACGCGGATATATGGCTACATTTGCTACCGCATCCGATGGTACAGGTTATAGCCGGGTTTATATTGCCGATGATTCAGACCTTGAAGTTGCCATATTACCCGATTTGCTTAATCGTAAAGTTTCATTTATCAGGGTTTTAAGTTGGGAATATGTTTCTAAAAAAGGTTGGTGCGGATCTGATTTCAATCAATATACTAAAACTAAATCTACCTGGAGATACGATTGGAGTGCAGGAGGTTCAACAACTTCTTACGTAGAATATGTACCTATTAAGCAAAATCTGGGATGGCCGGGTTGGTCTGAAATTAGCAATAAGCAGTATGTTACACATGCATTGGGATATAACGAACCTGACCACACAGAACAATCGAATGTAACAGTTGCACAGGCCATAGCAGAATGGCCAAATATGTTGAAGACAGGTTTACGTGTCGGATCTCCTGCTGTTACCAATAATTCATGGCTTTATCAGTTTATGGATAGTTGCAAAGCCCGAAATTACCGTGTTGACTATGTGGCATATCATGCCTATTGGGGTGGAAAATCTCCTCAGAACTGGTACAACGACTTGAAAGCAATCTATGTGAGAACTGGTCGTCCGATTTGGATAACAGAGTGGAATAATGGAGCCAACTGGACAAATGAAACATGGCCTACTGCCGATAAATCATTATCGGCGGCCAATGCAGCCAAACAACTTTCTGATATTAAAGCCATTCTGAATGTGCTTGATACCGCTTCGTTTATAGAACGTTATTCTATTTATAACTGGGTTCAGGATTGCCGTGCTATGGTTTTGGCTGACACGCTTACTCCTGCCGGAAAGTATTATGCTGCCAACAATCCCGGTATGGCTTTCAAAAGAAATTATGAAGTTATACCTACATTTACTTTTGGTAATCCATCTCTCAATATATCGTATGGTACTAATAGTCTTACTTTAACCGAATCGGACCCAAATGCGGAAAGTTTTGAAGGAATGGTCATCGAAAAAAATATTGACGATGAAGGTTACAAGGAATTTTACAACAATAGCAGTATAACAAGAAGTACTACCGATGCTTTTGATTTGAATGCAGGTACAAAATTCAGATACAAAGTAAAAGCAAAACTGCCGACAAATGTTTACACAGCTTATTCTCCTGAAACGGGTTACGATGTGACCAATAATAGTGATATTCAGTGTGGTAAATTACAATATACAAATGTTGGATGGAATGCCGTATTCTTTAGAAAAGCTTTTACGGGAATACCAACCATAATTCTTGGTGCACCTACCAATGCCAATGCTAATGTTTTGATGAGTCCAAGAGTAAAATTGATCAATTACTCAACCAGATTTAACGTTCAACTATCACCTTGGTCATATCAGAAAGTATCTTCGTTGTCTAAAGAAGAATCAGTTCCTTATCTGGCCATGAATCCGGGAACATATGATTTTGGAGGATTGAAAGCCATTGCAGGCAGAAATACTGCTAACGGAACATCGTGGACAACAGTAACGTTTGCAACTCCATTTGATACTGTCCCTGTTGTTTTCACAACTCAGTTATTGTCTTCTACAACATTTGCAACGACTGTAAGAGTGAAAAATGTGACTAAAACCGGTTTCCAATTGAAAATACAAAGAGAAACTGCTGTAACAAGTGCATTGTCAAATGAAACCGTATCTTATTTTGCTATTGCACCCGGTACTGGAAAGATGGATGGACGAAAAATAATAGTTGGAAAAACTGCTGATACTTTTGTTAGTCCAACTCTTTACAAAACTATTCAATTTGGCGATAGCATTGATAAACCCATTTTTCTTTCGCAATTACAAACCTGTAATGACGATACAGTTACTGCCACATTACGTTGTCTGACTCTCACGGCTAAATACGCCAATGTAATTAAACAAAGAGAAAAGTCAACCACAGCAACTTATGCTTCGACTGAAGGAGCCGGTTGGATGGTGATTGATCCGGTAAGTATCATTCAGGGTACGAATAATCCGCTTAATGATGAAGAAATTAGTGTTTATCCCAATCCTGTAACTGACTATTTGTATTTCAGAAAAAATGGTACAGAAAC
>CAYNHC010000237.1:0-5732 GCA_964396705.1 uncultured Paludibacter sp. | reverse complement strand
GCGGATAATTTGCATGTGCTTTTTGGCGACAACTGTCCAGCGTCAACGTTTGTCCGAGAACAAAAAATGGAACAAATAGGAAAACATAATTTAAAAATAATCTTCTCATATTGAATTGGTTTTATGAAATATCTTTATGGTTTTAAATAACTCAAAACTACATTTACATTTTCGGATCTACGATGCGCCAACATAAATTTTTGTTGAACTTCAGTAAGTTGTAAGATATTGGAAGCAACCGGTAGCATGGTGAACAAAGCTACATTGAGCGAAACAATTGTTACTATTATGTCTATGAATTGAATTTTCTTTATTCTTCCGGCTTCAATTTCAAGTTCTAATTCTTTGTTCATTAAAGAAAATAATTTCTCAGGCATAGTGTGAAGCTTGTCGCGAAGCACTTTAATTTGCTCCGGTTGTCTGGCTAATTCATTTAAAATAAGTATCGGTATTTTAGGATTTTCAGCCAATAAATCGAAATGTGTTTCCACGATATGTTTAATCTTATCCGTAAAACTCATATTTTCTAATTGAGTTGTGTCAAAAATTTTCTGAAAGAATAGTTTGAATTTGCTCTCAAAAATAGTATTGAACAAATTATCTTTTGTTCTGAAATAATAATGTACCAATGCCTGATTGCATCCTACGGCTTTTGCAATTTGTGTTGTCGAAGTTGATGCAAATCCTTTTTCAAGAAACAAACGTTCGGCAGTTTCCAAAATGGCTTGTTCCATATTTTGCTCGTTCTTAATATCCATATTTAATAATTATATTTAATAGACTTATTAATTGATTGCAAAGGAAAATATAATAATTGGAAAAACAATGGTTTTTATCAATTATTTTCAAATAAAATATTATGGATAGACTATAAACGAATCTTTGAAAATGCGTTCCCAAGATTTTTGACTATATCTCCGGCAATCAATGATTCTTCTGATTGCTCGTTGAGTGCTAAATCACCTGCAAATCCGTGAATATAAACTCCCAGTTTTGCCGCATCGTTCAGGCAGTAGCCCTGTGCCAGCAAACTTCCTAAAATTCCTGTCAACACATCGCCCGAACCGGCAGTTGCCATACCTGAATTTCCGGTACTGTTGAAAAATAGTTGACCATCCGGTTGTGCAATCAAGGTATGCGCACCTTTCAATATTAGGATAAGTTTATATTTCACAGCCATTTCCGATGCCTTTAACATGCGTTCATAACTGTTTTTGCAAACGCCGAAAAGTCGTTCGAATTCTTTGGGATGTGGTGTAAGAATACTTCCTGAAGGTATTTTTTCAAGTAAATATTTATGCTGTGCAATTATATTTAACCCATCGGCATCGATAACACAGGGTTTTGCCCATTTGACCAATAATTGCTCTACCATTTTAACGGTTTCAGGAGATGTGCCAATGCCAGGGCCAAGTACAAGTGCATTGTAATTTTCTAAATTTTGAACTTCGGTTAAATAGTTTTTATTTTTATCCGAAATAAAAATAGCTTCATTCACAGCCGTTTGTACAATTACCCGATTGCATTTAGGACCATGTACAGTCACTAAACCAACTCCACTTCGCAACGCTGCTTTGGCCGCCAAAACCGATGCTCCGGCCATGCCTTTGCTTCCGGCTACAATCAATAAATGTCCATAAGTGCCTTTGTGCGAGAATTTTGTTCGGATTTTAATCAGTTGTTGAATATCCTGTTTTTCTAAATAATTAAGATTACTCTCAGTTTCTGAAATTGCTTTTGGGTGAATGCCAATATCCAACACTTCCCAATTTCCTGCAAATGCAGCTGACTCTGGAAGTAAAAAAGCTAATTTAGGGAATTGCAAACTGAAAGTGTAATCAGCTTTTACAATCATATCTTGTTCCCCTTTAGGGGTTAGGGGTTCACCCTGTAAACCCGATGGAATATCAATCGACAGTATTTTATGGCCGCTTTCGTTCATCCATTTCACTGCTTCGGCAAATATTCCGCTCAATGGTTGGGTTAGTCCTGAACCGAAAAGTCCATCGATAATAATAGTATCAGGTGCAATTTCAGGTGCATTAAATTCGTTTTCAAATTCGATCAATTTTTCGGGAAATGTTTCTATCAGGCGTCGTTTGTTGATTTCGCAATCGGCTGAAAGTTTTCCATTATGCAACAAAATAACTGTTACATTTAATCCGGTATGCTGTAACATTCTGGCCAATGCCAGCGCATCTCCACCATTATTTCCCGGACCTGCTATAATGCAAACCGGAAACCTATAATCAAATGTTTGCAAATATTTTTCGTAAATTGCATTGGCAGCTCTTTCCATTAAATCAATGGAGGCAATTGGCTCATTTTCAATGGTGAATTGATCAAGTAGTCGGATTTGGGATGTAGTGAAGAATTTCATAAAGCTAATTGTTAGAATAATTTATGCTGAGTTTTGTTGTTAACAAACGATGCTTTAGGCATTTGGATGTTTCGGTAGCCTTCACTATTGCCCTTCGACAAATGAATGCGGGAGCAAAACCTGTTGAATGCACAGCTTGCCCCGATTTGTCAGGGTCAGCCAGCCTGTGACAGAGCGTGTGTTAGTGGTTCGGTGTTTATTCCTTTTCCCAATATTCTTTTTCACTGTATTCTAAAACATCCTTTTTCGTTACAGTTGGTTTCCATTTAGTGTCGAATTCAAAGTTGTTGTTAGGGATTTTAAATTCATTAAATTTTTCGTCTTTCTCCATAGTCGCAAAAACATCAAGTTGATTTTCTTTTACATATTCTTCATAATTAGCATAATTTGTTTCAAGTTCTGTTGTCCAAGTTGTACAGCCACAAGATAAACATTCTGTTTCATTTAGTGCAATAAACCCACAAACTTTACACGTTGTCAGTTTGGAAAAGAAATCTGTCATGAAGGTGTAATCAAAATCTTTATAACCTAATGGAATGTTTCGTAACAAGTAGTATAAGTTGTCTGTTTTCAAGTCAATTTCAAGCCGGCTTTTCTCTTTAATTATTAGTTTAAACTTTTCCCTTTCAAACTTCACCCATTGAACATCTCTCCAATAATAATTTTTCTGTTTTGTTCCATTCGTAATTGTAAATCCTTTTTTGTCGACAGTTTTAATATTCTGTCTTTTTTTATACGAAGTTCCGGTTATACGAAAAATTATATGTATTATTAGTAAGAATAATCCCGAAAATGACGATATTATAAGACCAGCTTTTAGGCCTAAAAAGACATCTTCTTTTTGAAAAAATAGAAGTCCAAGAACTAATGCGATAACAAAAGAAATCAAAAAATACTTATCTTTTTTTTCTAAAGTGAATTCTTCAGACTTAATCTTACTTTGAATATAATTGTAGAGAATAACAATCACACTATAAGTCAAAAACAACAATCCAACAATAATTATAATTCTTTTTGTTTCCATCTTTTTGCTCAGTATTTCTTTAGTTTAGTCAATTCTTTTCATGTTAAAGTTTACTTTTGCCTATTTTCGTTGAATGTTTTTCTTTTTTTACTACTGCCCCTAACAATACCACAAATGTAATTCAATGCTTTGTAACTTATTCACTATTTTCTACATTTTGATTAATTTTCGCATTTTATCGGCAACATTATGGGTAACAATTACACTGAAAAAGTGGATGTTTTGTAAAGAATATTATTAATTTGCATATCTTTGTAATTGTTTCTGTTCAATTATATGATAAAATATGCAGGGATAGCTCTTTTTTATAAAAGCTATTACTTTATCTTTTATACAGAAAACAACCCATTTTTAGTACCTTCGTATAAACATATTTATTGCTTGATGAACTACGATAAAGATACTTTTGCGGAACGTTTAAGATTGGACGATCGGAGTGTGATTGACGAGATATATGAAATGTATCACGCTAAGATATTTCGTTTTTCGGTGTCCTATCTCAAGAATGAAGATGATGCGTATGATATTGTGCAGGAAGTATTTATCAAATTGTGGGAAAACAGGTTAGGTTTGAAAAAAGACACTAATTTTGATGCGTTTCTTTTTACAGTAGCTAAGAATGCAGTGCTTTCGTTGTTTCGGAAACGTGCAACAGAACAGAAATACAGAAGTGACTTATCTTCGACTGAAGAAACGGAAACAAATAAAATAGAGAATGATCTTGATTTCGAATTTTTGAAAAAACGGTATAATCAATTGATTGAGAAATTGCCTCCGAAAAGAAAGGAAATATTTATTTTAAGCAGAGAAAAAGGGCTGACAAATAAAGAAATTGCTTTTACAAAAGGTATTTCGGAAAAAACAGTTGAAGACCATTTGACAAAATCATTAAGTTTTTTCAAACAACATTTTAGCGCAATAGGCATGTTTACACTTTTGTTTTTCTATCTTTTTGTTGAATAAACTAATGTTATATAATACTTTGAATGGACACTAATAGAGTGTCCATTTTGATTTTAAAGATATTTTGAAGGAAATATTAAGTAACAGTTAGCTATAAAATTATTAATTTTCTCTCGCAAAGCCGCTAAGTCTCTAAGAAAAGAGAAAAACTGAAAGTTTTTCTCTTTGTGCGCTTAACTCAATATGTTTAATATAAGACATATAGATAAATTTGCGTCTTTGCGCCTTTGCGTGAAACTATAAAACTATTAAAACGAATAAATGGGCATTACATCCTATAACTCGTTAATTTTAATTAGAGAAATCAATTTAATTAAGAATTCATAGAAAAAAAACAAAAACAGAGCAGGGGTTTGTGATAAGTTGCGCGTTATATGTATAAAAGCAAAACACAAACAAACATTTCCAACTCTGAAACCCGATAAAATTCATGCTTAAAGTTATGTCTTACATCAACCGTTTATTGAAAAAATTCAGGGAAGGAAATTTTTCGGACAAAGAATTAACTGATTTGACTACCCTGCTAAAAATCCCGACTTACGACGAAGCTACCGATGCTTCAATGTTTATGCATTGGAAAGAATGTGATAATTCTCCGATTGGAGATGAGCAGAGGTTTATTCAGATCTTAGATGAGATTCATCATACTATAAATGTAAAGAGTAAAAAGACAACTTTGGTTCATCGGTTTTATATTGGTTTTTCAAAAGTTGCAGCTATTCTGATAATTCCTTTGATGGTAGCATTTTATATGATTGGATTGACCCAAAATCCTAAAAATCTTGCTGTTCAACAAAATACAATCAGTGTTCCGCTGGGAGCAACAAGTAGTTTTACACTACCTGATGGTACGAATGTAATGTTAAACTCCGGTAGCACGCTGACTTATCCGCTTAGTTTTGAGCGAAATAAAAACAGATTGGTAGCACTCAACGGTGAAGGTTATTTTCAGGTTTCAAAGAATAAGAGAAAACCATTTATTGTAAATATGAATGGAATTGATGTAAAGGTTACCGGAACTGCTTTCAATGCAAGGGCATACAATGATGAATCGAACGTTATAGTTGCCTTAGTCGAAGGGTCGGTTTTATTGGGAAATCAGTTACCCGAAAATAAATTTGAAACGAAAAGTGAGTTAAAACCTATGGATGTTGCAATTTTGGATAAAACCAATAAGAAAATTGAGAAGTTTCGGAGTAACGATCTTAAAAAACACATAGCCTGGACACAAGGAATTACAATGTTTGATAATGACCCGATACAAACTGTTACTGATAAATTAGAAAAATTGTATAATGTAGAAGTAATTATCAACGATAAAGAACTCTTGAATTATCGACTGACTGCAACATTCACCAATGAACC
>CAYNHC010000236.1:3235-5767 GCA_964396705.1 uncultured Paludibacter sp. | reverse complement strand
TGGGACAAAGATAATAAATTATTTGTGTAATTAATTAATGTAATCTATATAATAGCATTAACCATTGCTTTTTCATTGTCAGGATTCAAATCATCATTTATTAATTCACTTACAGAATTATTGAATTGAATTCCTTTTCCGGAATTATTTCTCGAAATCAGAAAAAAACATATTATCAAAATCAAAATAAACACAGTTAGAGCAACTAAGTAATAAACAGCACCATGACCCAGCTTTATACCAGGGGCCATAAAAAAGATCATAAGACTTATAATTAAAGCACAAAAACTAATTAGACTCTGAATTTGAGCATCTACTTTATCGTTTAATCTATTTATGTTATCGTACTCGTATTTCAACGAAATAAGTACTTTTTCTAAAATACTAAAATTGTCATTCATATTTCATTTGTTTTATTCTTAATCCAACTTTTGCGAAAACCAATCGGTATAAGTCTTATTCACCACCTTATCGCGCATACTCTTTTTATCTTTAAAACTACGGGAAATATTGCAGACTATATCGCTGTAATTATCTTTAATTTCCCCTTTATCATCCTTATACTGAAAATAATAGGGTTTAATAGATACACAGTTTTCATGTTCAAAAAGCGTGTTCAACAATGTTCTGTCTGAATAGCCAAAAACACCAGAAACGAAAGCAAATAATCGTCACTACGGTAAAAATCGGGCGATTTACTAAAGCTTTCTAAAATATACTTTCACCCCACCACCCTCTTCACTATCTCCTCAGCCAGCACATTCTGAATCTCCTGAGCTTTCCGTATTCCTTCTTTCAGGCTATCGCACAACGCAAATAATTCATCTACTTTAAGCACAATCCGTTGTTGTTCTTGAAGTGGAGGCAACATAAATGGAAATTCATTCATTGCCTTTAACCCAAGGTTCTTAATGGTTGTTCCTGTTGCATTTTGAACTGCAAATGTCAAGAAATATGGACTTTGAATTAAGTTCTTGATAAAGGACTTATTTATAGAGCCAACCAAATTAAAATAACAGGCACTTTTTCCTAACATAATTTCTTCTCCATGGTAAAAAGCTACGTTCCCAAGGGTACCATTTATAGAAACTAAGATAGTCGTATCATTTAGATTTTTTTTGTATTTGAGCATTTCACTATAGGAAACTGTTTTTGTATCAGGCTTTATCTCAATAATCCCATTGACTAAATTATTTCCATTTACGAAGTAATACTCAGCATTTGGTGTATATTCTGGTGTTCCATGTAAGCCGTCACCTAAAAGAGAAACAATTGTTTGAAGTCTCACCCATTCCCACCCCTTGGGCAATTCAAAAGGCTTCTCTTCTTCTGTAATCTCTGGCAATGCAGCTTGTTTTTTTATTTTCCCCTCTTTTACCAATCGGGCTTTCTCTTTGGCTATCTTTTTCAGCAACTCACTGGCGGTTTCGTCATTTGGGTCTTGGGGTACAAGTTTACCCATAACGGCCAGTTGCAGAATGGTTTGTTTGAGTTTATCGATACTGTGTTCAGTAGTAAACAGCGTATCGAAACAACCGGCAACCCGCTGCCATGCTACTTTAAAATCATCGGAATTTTTAGCATCAGTAAGTGTACTGAGTAGTACTTCCACCAATGTTTCGTGAGCCGTATTGCTATTGGTTTGTTCTTTTTCCAGTTCGTCACACAGTGCCATTAATTCATCTACTTTGGCTACAATGCGGTTTTGCTCGGAGAGAGGGGGAAGAAAAAATGGATAGTTTAATAATTTATCTTGCGTGATTCCAGCAACTGTAGTTCCCGTACCAATAATTTTTAAAGTGGAGAAGTAATAGAAGAAATAATCAACATTTAATTTCGAAGTGAGTTTAACTGCTTTTAAATCTTGATTTATTGCAATTTTAACCTTTGCAATAGCAATCTTTCCTAACCCCATACGAGTGCAAATTATAATATCATCAAAGTCGGCAAGTTTGCTTCCTGATTCTAAACCTTCTTGCGTAATATAGTCTTGCGTTTTTTCTAAGTATTTTAATTTACCCAAATCTTTAACACTAGCCCATGGAATATTTCCATTCCAGTAATTTGGATTATTTTTACTAGGTGTTCCACCACTAATAATTGAATTAAAAAGTGTTCCTAACCTGCAATATTCCCATCCATTAGGATTCTCAAAAAGTTTTTCGGTTTTCTCAACTTTAGGCAAAATCAATTGCTTCTTAATTTTACCTTCTTTAATCAACCTCTTTTTTTCAGCTTCAATTTTTTTCAATAATTCACTTGCAGGCTCATCATTGCGATCTTGCGGTACTAATTTACCACGTACCGCCAGTTCCAAAATCAGCTCCCGCAGTTTTTGTATGCCCAATAACTGTTGGTTAGAGGCACTAATGCCCCGGTTACTGGTTTTCTGTACCTGTGCGGTTGTCCAGAGGTTAATATGTTCTGTTATAAATGATTTCATTAATTGTGTATTGGGCTAAAGCCCCTTTTATTTTGATTTTTTTTTGAGAGAATGGCCTAAAGGCCAATCCTATTCACCAATCCTATTCA
>CAYNHC010000236.1:0-3135 GCA_964396705.1 uncultured Paludibacter sp. | reverse complement strand
CCAATCCTATTCACCAATCCTATTCAATATTATCATTGAATTTTTGGAATCCATATTTTTCAATAAATTCTTTGTATTCATCTTCCCATGTTTTGCGGGAATGATGATCTTCCTGATTTTTGATGTAATTCCTTATTATATCAATATGTGATTCGGATACTGATACAGCAAAATACTCATCCTGCCATTCAAACTTTTCTTTCAGCAATTGTTCCTTATTAATCCAATATGATGATTCACCTTTTATTAATTGCATTATTTGTCTCAAAGTCTGATCATCACCCAACGAAACCAAACAGTGGCAATGTTCCTGATAACCATTGATAAAGTCAACAAAGATTCCTTTCTTTTTGGCATTCTCCTTGATGTGATTCCACATTGCTTTTCGCAATTCGGGTGTTTTCAGATAAGGGTATCTGTTTTTTGTTGACCATACAAAATGGATGTAAACTTTGATAAATGGCATATGCTGTACTTTCTTTATAATTGTTGGGCTAAAGCCCATTTATATTGAATTTTTTATTAGGATGAATGGGCTAAAGCCCAATCCTATTCAATTTCAATAATTCAATTTCATTAATTCAATTTATCAATTCCCTCCCTTTTTAAATGGAGGTTGTTTTTGAATTGCCTCCTGCTGAATTGCCTCCTGCTGAATTGCCTCCTGCTTCAGCTGGAGGACAACAATAAATTCATTCCATATATTGGCTTTAGCCAAATCCTGTATTATCCATTCAAAGCTTGTTCAATAATGGTTTTCAGCTTGCCTCTCAAATCAGTAATCCGCTCTTGTTGCTCCTTGTATTTCAGCAGCAGCTTGTCAGGGTCATGGTTGATTTGTTCACCCACATGTGGGTTCTTTATATCCAGGTTATAGTTACGGGCTTTGATATCTTCTACCGATACTTTCCATGCCTGTTCATTTTCCACACGGGCAGCAAAACCATCCGCTTCAGTTCCCCACCACGCTATTTCTGTTTCAAACTCTTCGAAACGCATGGGTTTGGTTTTATTGTAGCTCTTTACGCCATCCGGGTAAGGATGTTCGTAATACCAAATATTTTCTGTTGGAGTTCCTTTGGTAAAAAACAGCAGGTTGGTTTTAATACCTGTGTAAGGACTAAACACGCCGTTGGGCAATCGTACAATAGTATGCAGGTTGCAATCGGTCATTAGTTTTTCTTTGATGCGGGTTTTAATTCCTTCGCCAAAGAGGAAACCATCGGGCAATACCAGTGCAGCACGTCCGTCTTTCTTTAGCAAATGAATAATCAGCGTCATAAACAAGTCGGCTGTTTCGCGGGTTCGATAGGTAGATGGAAAGTTATTTTCAATGCCATCTTCCTCCATGCCACCAAAAGGCGGATTGGTAACAATCACTTCTACGCGGTCTTTATTGGTATAGTCTATCAGCGGACGACTCAGCGTGTTATCGTGTTTGATATTAATGGGAGACTCAATACCATGCAGAAACATATTGGTGGTACAAAGCATATGTGGCAGCGATTTTTTCTCCACACCGTGAATAGTACTTTGCAAAACTTCTTCGTCGGCTGGCGAATGTACAAAATGTTCCCGCTTGTATTCAATCACATTGCTCAAAAATCCACCTGTTCCACAGGCAGGATCCAGTACATTTTCATGCAGTTGTGGTGCCACTCGGTCAACCATAAAAGCCGTTACAGCACGCGGGGTATAGAATTCGCCCGCATTTCCGGCACTTTGCAGGTCTTTTAGTATCTGTTCGTAAATAGCACCGAAAGTATGGCGGTCGCTTTTGGTATTAAAATCAATCTCGCAAATTTTATTAATCACCTGTCGCAACAAAGTGCCCGATTTCATATAGTTATAGGCATCCTCAAACATATTGTGAATAACCTTCGCACCCGTGAGTTGCAGATTTAATTTGGTTTTCAGGCTTGGGAAAAGTTGTAAATTTACAAAGTCCGACAATTCTTCTCCGGTTATTCCCTCTTTGTTTTTTGCCCAGTTACGCCAGCGTAAATGCTCGGGTATAGGCGATTTGTAGTTATCTTCGGTCAATTCAAGTTCTGCTTCGTGGTCGTCGTATATTTTTAAAAACAACATCCACACCAATTGACTTATTCGTTGAGCATCCCCATCGACACCAACATCCTTGCGCATTATATCCTGAATGGATTTTATAATGCCTGATACATTGCTCATGCTAATTTATTTTGATTAAATAATTCGTTTTCCAGTTCCCGGAGCGCCTTTTCATAGTTTTGCAAGCCCCCGAATGTATTGTTGATAATTTCAACAGGTGTGCCCATCAGATTAAAAGGTTTTTGTTTGAGTATTTTTCGGTCTTCAATAGACAATACGCCTTTATCAGCATAGTTTTCCAGTAAAGCTTCGAGTACTTTACGGGCTTGCTCTCCGTATTTTGTAAAGTAATTGCGTTTTTTTACGTTATTCGCCCGTTCTTTACGGGTCAGAGGTGGCTGGTCGAAAGCTACATGGCAAATTAAATCAAAATCGCCATAATCTTTGCCCACCTCCTCGGCCAGATTATCCAGTATAATTCCCTGTTCTTCCAGCTTATCGATAATTATTTTTTTCTTCTCAACACTGTTCCAACTTCGCAGAAAATCGTCCAGTGTAGCATAATCTTCGTGTACCTGTTTACGTGTATAATCCTTATACGATTCTGTAATTAACTTTCCACTCTGATAATACTCTATTCGTTCGTTTAAAATAAATACTTCAACACCTTTGCAATAGTATTTTCGAACCATAGGAGGGTCAGTTAATATTGGATCTTCAATTATATCATCTCCATCTTCATCATCACCGCCGGTATCAGGTGGAACAGGGTCATCATCGCTTCCCGGTTCATAAATTACTACTGGTTCTCCATCAAAATCAGGGTCACGAAACAGTTCAGTGGCCTTTTTGAAATCCATAATGGTAAAAAACATTTTACCATACTCTTCTTCAATGCGCGTTCCACGTCCTATAATCTGCTTAAAGGTAGTCATCGACCGAATGGTTTTATCCAATACAATCAGCTTGCACATTTTGGCATCCACCCCGGTAGTCATCAGTTCCGAAGTAGTGGCAATAACAGGAAACCTACTTTCGGTAAACACAAAGTTTTCCAGTTCGGCTTTG
>CAYNHC010000235.1:0-5777 GCA_964396705.1 uncultured Paludibacter sp. | reverse complement strand
TTACTATTCTTTTTTCTTAAATATAAAGTTCAATTTATCAGATACATATAACTTGTATAATGACTAATGTAATAGAATTTTGTAAAATTATTTTTTTAAATCTCTTTTCTTAATCTGGCTACAGGAATATTTAATTGTTCACGATATTTTGCCACAGTTCGTCGGGCTATCAGATAACCCTTTGTTTTCAATACTTCGGCAAGTGCATCATCATTCAACGGATTTTTTTTATTTTCATTATCCACACAGTCCTGCAGTATTTTTTTTATCTCTCTGGTCGAAACCTCTTCTCCTGAATCGTTGGTCATCGATTCGGAAAAGAAATATTTAACCGGGAAAATGCCAAATTCGGTTTGTATATATTTACTGTTGCTTACTCTCGAAATTGTTGATATATCATAACCGGTTCGGTCAGCTATATCTTTCAGAATCATCGGTTTCATATAAGTGTCGTCACCTTCGATAAAGAAATCGTGCTGAAACTCCACTATGGATATCATCGTAGTAAGCAGAGTTTGCTGTCGCTGTTTAATAGCATCGATAAACCAACGCGCCGAATCAATTTTTTGCTTTACAAACATGAGTGCATCCTTCATCTCACGGGTTTGGTTTTTTTTATTCGAAGCATAATCCTGAAACATTTCGTTATAAGTATTGTTCACCCGTAATTCAGGCAAATTACTATTGTTCAGATGTACAGAAAGTTGTCCTTCGTTATTTTCAAGTATAAAATCGGGAACGATGGTTGTCATCGACTTTTCAAGTACATTTCCTCCCCATGCATTTCCCGGTTTAGGATTCAGCCTTACAATTTCACCAATAATTCTTTTCAGAAACTCATCATTTATGTCTAAACTTTTTATGATTTTATCGTAATGTTTTTTTGAAAATTCGTCAAAATAATTTTTCAGGATAATTTTAGCGGTATTAATTTCGGGAGTTTCCGGCTTTCTGACAAGTTGCAGTAACAGGCAATCCTGTAAGTTGGTTGCAGCCACACCGGCAGGATCAAATTCGCGTATAAGAGCAATAACCCTATACATTTCTTCATCGGTAGTATGAATTCCGGAGTTGAATACGATGTCGTCAACCATTGCTTCGGGTTCGCGTCGAAGATAACCTTCATCATCAATATTGCCAATTACATATTCTGCCAGCAAATGTTCATTTTCCGATAGATTTAACAGTCCGAGCTGATCGATCAGAAAATCATGAAAAGTCATACCAACGGAGAAAGGAATGTCTTCCCGTTTGTCGTCTTTGGATGTATTATTAACCTTTAGTTTATAGTCCGGAATATCATCATCGTAAGTGTATTCTTCAGGATCAAAATCATCATTATTTCCCCCATCGTTGTCACTATTAAAATCCTCACTATCATCATTCTCACTGTTCAAATCAGCGCCTTCCTCTAATGCGGGATTTTCTTCCAACTCTTGCCGAATACGCTCTTCAAGTTCCAGTGTTGGAACTTCGAGCATTTTAATTACCTGAATTTGTGCAGGTGATAATTTTTGCTGTAACTTTTGTTGTAATTGTTGCTTTAGCATAAAAAATTGAAAACCATTATCTAAATACAAAGATAGTGGTTTTTGTTAGAATTTTGCTATTAAATGAATCGGATATAAGTTCAGAAAGCATGTTTATTGCTTTAACATTATTTTTTGAGCAAGCATTTAATTTCGAAACATCTACAATTTCAATTAATTTCTTTTCACCTGATTACGAAATCACTTTTATCTTCTTCCATTTTCCGCTTCTGAAACGCTTTACTAATACAATACTGAAAATCATGAAAAACAGAACAAGCACAAACCAACTGAAAGGAACTGACATATTAAAAACATTCAGGCACAGATACAAAACAGGCACAAATGTCCAGTGAGTGATAATGGATACCATCATAGTGTAATGAGTATCGCCTGCACCACGTAAAGCACCCACAAGAGCTATCATCACGGCTTCGAGCAACACATACAGCGAAGCAATACGAATCATACTAACTGCCGTAGGAACTGCATTGTTGAAAATGTCGCTGGGCACATCGGGCTGAAAAACCATAACTAATGCTTTGGGAATAAACATGAATAATATCAGGATAACAACTGAATAAATAATACCGGTTTTTATGCCCGAAAGTGCTGCCCGGTGCGCTACTTGCGGTCGTCCTGCTCCCATATATCGACCCACCAGACTTGTTACGCTAGTTTCGATACCGATAAGTGGAATAAACGACACCAAGTCCCAGTTAAACATAATGGTGGTAGCCGTTGATGCCACATCACCCTGCGCCTGAAACAACGCAACCATAAAGAAAAAAGCAATGAAATTCAGAAACATTTCCAAACCGGCAGGTGAACCGAAATAAAGCAACTTCTTCATTATTTCGGCTGAAAACCGAAATGATTTACTAACCGAAAATTCAATATTATTTTTATGTCCCAAATAAGCTGTAAACAGCATTATTGTTGCCACCACAGATCCGGCAACCGTTGCCAAAGCAGCTCCGGTAATTCCCATGGGTTGAAATCCAAATTTTCCAAAAATTAAAATGTAATCCAGCACTACATTGGTTAGCATGGCTGCCACCGTGGCTTGCATTACAATTTTTGTACGACCAATACCTACAAAATAGCAACTCAGCGTATGACGAAGCAAGGTGAAAACAACACCCCATGCCAATACTGAAATGTATTCAATCTGATAGGCGATTTGCGACTCGGGCGTGTTCAACAAACCAAAAAGAGACGTAAGATATGGTTTAATAAAAATAATCAACGGCCAGGCAATCAGGGTGATAATGATTCCTTGAAATGTAGTGCGCGACGAATTATGTTTTTCGCCAGCTCCCATATATTGAGCCGAAAGTGCTGTAGTGTAACCAATCAAACCAATAAAAAAGAAAGTCAGCATTTGCAGTGCAACTCCACCGGCCAGCGAAGCATTCATTTGCTCCGAACCAACTTTGGATAGAAACAAACGGTCGGTAAAGGTCATTACGCCATCGCAAGCAGTGGCAATAATCATAGGCAAAGCCAACGCCAGCAGTTCTTTTTGTCCGCCGGGCTTATGGTAACCTGAATAAATTTTTCGTATTCGTTTGATAGGCATGGTTATTAATTGTTTTGTTTACAATTCTATGCTGCAAATATAAACAATATACCATATTTCATAAAAATAAAAACAGCAAATGACGAAAATTGAATGATGAGTACATCAATATTTCCGTTTTTTTTTAATTTAACGTGAGTACGACATAAGATTTAAAATAATTGGAGTTGCATAGATTCCATTAACGTATCATATAAGATTTCAAAATAGTAGAAGAGGTAACTCGAAAAAAATGCAATTAATTGTTGATATATTTTATAAAAGTATAAAATAATCCTTTTAAGTTGCAACATTTTTTCGTATCTTTGTATTCATTATTTCAGCCTGTTAGCCAAAAACAGACCACTGTATTTGAAAATGTGTTTTCAATCTGTTTGAATTTTAGAAGTCCCGTATGGTAATCGAAATTTAGCAGCCCCGGACTTTTGAAAGAACAGGACACACATCATTTGATATAATTTTTAAATATTGATATTGTATGTTGCCAATGCAGTTTTGACGTTTATAAATCCACTGAATTGACATTACATCAATTACTTTATTTTTATTGAGCCTCTCTTGTATATCCACATCACTTTCGTTACTTTTGTAACATCTCTTTTGTAACCCCACATTGTATTCATTATTTTTTAAAACCATTTGGTGTAAGGCTACAACACGTTGATTATTTTTATCAACTTGCTATTGGTTAATTATCATCTTATAAAATTTACGTCAAACATATCAATCCTGAAAAATATTGATAGAAAAATATCAGAAAAGTAAAAGAAAACAATTTATGATGAGAGAAAATTCCTGTGAAATCTATTGTATTATTAACCGCACGATAGAAAACACCGGTAATTTGTACAAATATTTTTTGAATACGATAGAAAAACTTGCAGGAAATAACAAATTATTATGTATTTATCGGGTTTTAATCTGCGGATAGAGCAATATTAAACAACATCAGCAGGTTTTTTAGTTCGAAACATCTGATTTGTTATTGTAACATAAGGTTTAGCAATCCGAATCAGTAAATATTATAATGTATTTCATTTAAAAACAGAAAATTTTATCAAATTATGGCAAAGAAATTAGTTGCTCTCAGGCTCGACCGTTTGAAATATGATGATTTATCGGCATTCGGCGTAATTCTGATCAGGGATTTATCTGACAAACAAATAACTGATACAAATATTTCAGTCGCATTACAACGATTGCAAAAGCAAGACGAGTTGATGAAATTGTTAAGCAACATTAAACCTAAATTTACAGAGACAGAAGAACTAAAACAACTTCGAAAAGAACTCGACCGTTATATCAGTGCGTTACTGTTGCACCTTAAAGCGATAGAAAGGGCGGCTTTTGATGAACATGTCAAAAGTATTGAACTTATAGCATATGGAATACGCTCTATATTCAAAAATGCAATTCATGAAGGAGCATTGATGAAAACCGATAAAATCAGTTCTTTTTTGAGATGGACAAAAGATAAACCCGAAGTAAGTGATGCACTCAAAAATGTTGGTTTATGGCCTTATGTAGAGAAACTTGAAGCCATTTCAAAAGACTACAGAATTATAGATAGTGAACGTTATCAGAAATCAGTAAAGTATCCGAAAGGACAAAAAATCAAAACAAAAGCAACACTCATCGAGGAACTTCATATTTTTCTGCAAACTGTAGAGCTTTCGGCAACACTCAATCCTACCAAAGAGACCGAAATGCTTTTAAAAAGAATAAACATTCATATCAAACCTTTCAGAGCACAACTTCGTAACCTTGCCACCCGGCGCAAACGTGCCAAAGAAAAAGCAGCTGTGAATAAGGAAAAACCTGCTTAGTGCATATTAGCTTTTTATATCATTTTACTAAGACAACTTTAAACAAAAACAACAAAAAATGCCCAACCAAAAAGCAAATAAGAAATTCATAGAGAGTAAACCCCATTTTGAGATATTAGATGGATTAAGAGGATTAGCTGCCGTAGTGGTGGTTATTTTTCACTTTATGGAGATTGTGATTAGCGATTACAGTAATAATTTCATCGCACACGGATATTTGGCAGTTGATTTCTTTTTTTGTTTGTCGGGCTTTGTCATTACTTATGCTTATGATAATCGCATAGCAGGCATGGGGTTGAGAACTTTTATTCAGTTGAGACTTATCAGGTTACATCCATTGGTGATAATTGGCTCTTTGTTAGGGTTGCTTACTTTTTTGGTTGACCCTTACAGCAACTTATACGCTATATATGGTTTTAAAGACACTGCATTGATTTTCATTAGTTCGGTTTTTTTAGTCCCCTATCCTGTAGTGGCTGAACGGTTTTTTAATCTATTCAATCTAAATGCACCTAGTTGGTCGTTATTTTGGGAGTATGTGGCCAACCTGGTATATGCAACTGTATTATTTAAAGCAAGTAAGAAAGTACTTGTGCCATTGCTATTGTTGTCAGCTGCTGTACTTTTTTATACAAGTTGGAGTTCAGGCAATTTACTGGGAGGTTGGAGTGGCGAAACCTTCTTCGCAGGTTTTGCACGTATTTCCTTTTCGTTTCTGATGGGAATGTTCATTTTTCGCTCCAACTGGATAATTAAAAATAAATTAGGCCTGTTTGGCATGAGTGTTATAGTACTCCCCAATTCTAGGACACTTTCAGCAGCATGTTAAGATATTTTTAG
>CAYNHC010000234.1:0-5787 GCA_964396705.1 uncultured Paludibacter sp. | reverse complement strand
GAAACACAATGCGTTTTTTACATCGGAAGATGCGTTGAACTGGGCTTATATTATAAAAGATAAAAATATTGTCCCCTCGGCATTGTTCGCAATGGAAAATGGTGTTTTGAAAATAAGCGACGTCTCAACCGGTTATTTGCGAACAAAGAAAGTGTATGGGAACTTCACCCTGTCGGTTGACTGGCGATGGACAAAAGTAGCAGCCAATAGTGGTGTTTTGGTACATATTCAGCCAAAAGATACCATTTGGCCTGTTTGCTTTCAGGTTCAACAGAAGGTTAATGCAGCCGGAGACATAATTTGCATGAACGGACTTTGGGCAAAGGAATGTAAGGATTCCGTTAAATTTACTGTCTCCAAAATGAACCCTTCGAATGAAAAGCCCGTTAACGAATGGAACTCCATGAAAGTAATAAGTAAAAACGGGAATTTGGAGATTTATGTAAACGAACAATTACAAAATAAAATAAGTGGAATGACAGCAAAAAAAGGTTATATCGGTTTTCAGGCCGAAGGGAAACCTGTTGAATTCAGAAATTTAATAATCAAATAACTTACAAATCATCGGATATTTAGAAATAAAAAAACTCACTTTTCAGTGAGTTTTTTTATTTCTAAATCAAGTAATTATTGCAGCTATAGCCACTTTTATAATTTGCAAATAAGCTTATTATTTATTTGCGAAGCAAAATTGTTTTAGTAACACCGTTTACTGTAACCGTAGCTTTCAAGTCGCGTGTGCCATCGCCATAGTCGGTAATAACCGAACGTTTTTCGGTAGTAACAACCATCGTTCCTTCTACAAACACAGGCCATATACCATCAATAATAAGAGGCTTTGTAATCGACATGGTGTAAGCAACTCCTTTCGCATTCACTCCGGTAGCCGAACCTTCGATAGAATATTTATCATCGAAGTAAACATTAGGCGTATCGTTATCGCTAATGCGAGTGCGGATACGGGTTGAATTAGAAATAATCATATTACCATCTACAGCTTTTACAATCGTATCACTAACCAGTACAGTCCAGTTTTTTTTGTCGTTAGTCAAGCCGTTATATGTTACGGATTTATAGCCTTTTACCTGATTGTCGTTTACCGTGAAATTTTCGAAAGTGTAGTTTCGGCTTGAACCCGCTACATCCATTCTGTTTGTAACCCGAACAATAACTTTACCTTTAAACACATTTCCGCGCTTGCCTGTAATACCTTCGGTGCCATAATCAATAGTAATTACCTTTGGGAAAGGATTTCCTTCGTTTACAACAGTAACAGTAGCACCTTTTGGTCCGATCACTTTTTGCGTTTCGGAAGCCGGAGCGCTTGCAACCGAATTTAAATTCGCATTTACATACTCATCTACATCGGTTATAATATCGTCGCTGATAGAACTGATTTCTGCTTCATCCTGAACTGTTGCAGTAAGCGATTCGTCGCTCAGGTCATTACTTGTACAAGCACTAAATCCGGTTATTAAACCAACTGTCAGGGTTGCTATAGCCCAAAAATTCATTGTTTTCATACTGTTTGATTTTTAAAATTTATTGATACTATTTTTTGTTTTATACTGCTATGACAGTTGAAAGGAAAAGTACCACTATTAAAACTGAAAAAAATATTATTTTTTGAACGCAAAGTCGCTAAGTTGCTAAGACGCTAAGAAAAACTGAAAGTTTTTCCCTTTGCGTTCTTTCTTTTGTTTTTGATTATCAGATGTTTGAATCTTTGCGACTTTGCGTTAAATTTTTCTTTTAATAGATTTCTTTAGATGTTATTATTCTAAGATAAAGATTTAATAATCATGATATTAAGTTGTTTTATAACGACCCATTGCTATTTGAAACTGAAAAAAATTAATCTTTTTCCAAAAGGGCGGAAATAATATCAATTTTCACACCAATAAGCGCTCCAATTCCATAAGTTTTACCCAAATCGGTATTTGCATTTATATAACTCGATTCGGACAAATAGAGCGATGGTCCAATAAATAATTTAAAATCGCGGCTAATGTTGTAAGTGAATAGTGGATCGAAATGTGAAATCACTGCTCTTACTCCCAAATCGAACGATTTACCTGCGAACAAAATACTGCGTTCAACATTTATATTCAAGCCCATATTATTGTCAAATTCGTAGTTATATCCAATACCATAACCCATTCGGTACGAATTGTTGTAGTCGGAACTTACCGAAAAAATGCCATATACACCAAATGCTCCTGCCTGAAGTACTCCCGACGAAAGCGGTGAACTACTCGAAACGCCAAACTGTAAATGTACGTTCTTCCGTAAAAAATACTCCATTTTTAGTCTTCGCATTTCAGCGCTGTCGATATTACTTTTATAGATACCTATCTTTTTGGTCTTCTCAACCGGACTTTTACCGATGGATACTCCCGTAGCCACGGATGGTAAAATGAGAGCTACCGAATCTTTTTCTAATAAATTATTATCCGAGAATATTTCGTTATCGTTCACAACAGGTATTACCAAAGCCACTTTTTTTAAATCTTTATCAATTCTACTATCGGTTTTTGATCTTGCTGTTATTATAATACTTTTTTCCACCTGTTTTTGCAAAACAATATATTTGTCGTTTTGTAAAAATGTAAAACCAGCTGGAATAAGTTTCTTTAGTGCAAGCGAAAGTTTCACTCCCGAAATGTCAGCAACAATTACATGCTGATTGTCGGGAAAAACAAGTGGATTGTACGAAAAAGTGCAACCGGTTTGGTCGCTCAGTAGTTTTAAAACCGTTTTAAGTGTCGATTTGCCGGGTGGTAGCGTAACCGTTTTATCCAGATAGCCGGCTGCTGCAACTATCTGGAATGAACCAAAAATCAGGATAAATATCAGACTGGTTTTTATATATTTCATTACTAAGATGTAGTAATTATTTTTTCAATAAAAAATTATCACCTTCTTTTTCAACTTTTAGTCCAAGAGTTTGACTCATAATAAACAAAACTGTCTCGGCCTTTTCGTTCATAAACGTAACTGTAATTTGCTTATCGGCAAAATCACCATCTTCAAGTTTTATGTTTATTCCGTAAGCATTTTCAATTATTTTTACTGCTTGTTGTAATGTTACACCATCCAAATCAAGCTTTACCTGTTCACTCCCATTTTCTAATTTATAACGAGCGGCAATACGGAGTTTTTTTGTTCGTTTATCAAAAATGCCTGTTTCGTGGGCATGCACAATAATGCCTTTATCGGTTGCGGTGTAAAATTTCACCAGGCCTTCGGTAACTTTCACCTGAACATAATCGTTTTTGTCATACGCCGATACTTCAAATACCGTTCCGATATCTTCGATAAATGTTTCGCCCGCTGCAACACGTAAACTGCCTGTACCCAACGTTCCCACATCAAAACGGGCCTCGCCGTTAAGCGTAATTTCTTTATTCTTTTTTGCAAATGAGTCATCGTAAGTTATGGTACTACCGGCTGACAAACTGATAACTGTAGCATCGGCAAGTTCAGTTTTCACAGGTTCATGCTGAGCCGAAAGTACAATGGGGTTATTATCGGATTTTTGCCATAAAAGCGTCGAAACGAGTAGAAGCAACCCAACCGCAGCTGCCCCGGCCAGCCAATTACGCATATTGGTAGCGGAACGAAACTTAATATGCTTTTTTTCGGATCTTTTAGTTATGTAGTCACTGAACTTCTGCTTTGCTAAGTTCGAATTCATATTTATATGGGCGTTTTGGGGCGTACCGGTAAGTTCGTACAACTTAGTCATGCGCATAAACTCGATTTCGTTTTCGGGCGAAGCAGCTATCCATTCTTCAAGTTGCAGCAGTTCCTGTTCTGTTGCATTTCCTCCAAAATATTTTGCAAGTAAATTATCGGCTTCCATATTATCTGAATTTGAGAGTTTGAAAATTCTATTCAGCAACAAATTAAGAAAAAAATATTTATGAAAAAGAGTAATACAATCAAATAATCTTTAAGTGAAATTCGCAATTGTCGGAGTGCTTTCGAAATATGGTTTTCGACTGTATTTACCGATATTGTGAGATTTTGTGCTATTTCTGAATAGCTTTTTTGTTCCATTCGGCTCATTTCAAATACTTTGCGACATTGTGGTGGCAATTCACCGAGTGCATTATCAATGGCTTTTTGTAAGTCCGAAGCAATTATCTGCTCGCTAACATTGTCAGTAGTATCATCGCTGTAAAAACAAATCTCGTGGTTTATTTCGGCTCTGTTAGTACGTTGATGCACAAAATTTAAACTTTCGTTATGCACTATCCGGTACAGGTACGATTTGACGGATGTTCTTATTTCGAGTTCCTTATGCTGGTCCCAAAGTTTGAAAAATACTTTTTGTACTATATCCTGTGCCTCATCACTATCCCGTAGTATCGAAAAAGCATAACGGCTTAACGATTCGAAATATGTTTCAAACAATTCTTCAAACGCCTTGTGATTCCCTTCGCGTAATAACTTCAGTGTATCCTCCATGCTAACTGTTTCAACTTATGATAAGTAACGACACAAAGATAAATAATCCGACTGGTTTTACAATTGCTGCATATAAATTCGAAACCCATTTACTACTCTGACAATCGAAACCCAATATACCACTACTTTCAAAGTAAAAAAATTAAATAAAATTGGAAATGGCATTTTTTGAAGTAATTGGGAGTACGATTATGTTCATATTTCAAAAAGAAAACCTAACAGGTTTTTAAGACCTGTTAGGTTGATAATCATATCTTTATGTTTTGAATAAAATAATGTGAAAGATTTTAATGGCTCTAAAATTTGTAAACAAAACCAACTCCCAGAATTTCTTTGAACTGTAATTTAGTTTTATCGGGAGTGCCATCATCATCGGTATCTACAATTTTCATATCGTAATCGTACAACAGATGTGTATTCAGGCTCACGCTGATGTACTTGTTTACTTTCATAGCGATAATATTTTCCCAACTAACATCCACAAACTGAGGATTTTTAAGATAGTTCGAAAACAAATCGATTTTGGAAGTTAATGAAAGATTTTTCAGAAGTTCTCCTTTGAAATCGTTACGGGTATATATCATACGTGCATAACCCCCGAATTCGGATCTTGTATTTTTACCTTTCTCCACTCCAAAAGCACCTGCATTCGACAGAGCTGTATCGGCTACAATCGTCATTTTGCCTGTAAAGGGAGCAACAAAAGCATTGAAATTTTTGTTCGGTTGATAATTTAATCCCACAGCGGCAAGCAAATAAGCCGGTGCAAACAAGTTTGAAATTTTTACATTGGTAGTTCCGTAATTGTAACCGGGTGCAAATTGAGTTTTAAAATTTACCAGTGCTGTGTAGTAAAAGTTGGTAAATGCTTTGCGTCCGTATTTCGACAAAAAGTCAAATTTATCATCTGTTTTTCGCAAACCCACCTGACCCTGATTCAATAATCCGTAACCCATATCGAGTGAATTGTCCCAAGCATTTTCGCCACTTTTATAATTTGCAAACAGGCTTAATAATCCGTTTACGGCATACGAATTTTCGCCACCTGCAGCCCAGTTTATTAATGCAGTTTGTGAAAAATTAATGTTGGTAATTCCACCAGTTTTCCAACCGCTTACCGTATCAGTTACAAGTGTTTTGAGTTTACTTTCGGCCTCAGTAACCTGTGCTGAAGTATTTATAAAAAAACTCATTAAAGCCACAATAATTATAATTTCTTTTGTTCTCATAAAAAATTAAGTTAATAGTTTGTGTAAATTTTATTATCAAGAAACTCCAAAATTAAAAAAATAATTTAAATTATAATCCAATATG
>CAYNHC010000233.1:0-5798 GCA_964396705.1 uncultured Paludibacter sp. | reverse complement strand
ACAAAAAATATAGTTAATGTGCCAAGTACAATGGTCATGTAATTATGCAAAACGGTTTGTCCGCTAAATGTAATCCAGGCGATAAGTGATAGTCCGGCAATGACTCCGACAAATGCATGCACGTTTTTTATTTTCTGCGAAATATATCCCAACAGGAACAATCCCAACATGCCACCGCTGAAAATACCGGCTAAGCTCCACCAAGCATCGAGGGCACTTTTTACAGACATCATGGCTAAACCGACAAACATTCCGAGCAATCCCAACACAAATGATGCGAAATACAGAATTGTCATGTTTTGTTTTTCCGTCAATACTTTTTTACGATGTTGGAAAAAATCGGTCAGGATAATAGTTGCAGAACTGTTAATGCTTGTGGAAATGGTACTCATTCCGGCAGCAAAAATGGCGGCAATGAGCAAACCGGTAACTCCCACTGGTAATTGGTTGATAATGAAATATGGAAAAACTTTATCGCCTGTAACTTCTGTCGGTAAAAGTGTGGGATTGACTTTGTAAAAAGCAAATAACGCTGTGCCGATAAAGAAAAAGAAAAAACTCACCGGCATGTAGAGCAAACCTCCAAAAAGGGTTGAGAAACGGGCACTTTTATTATCTCTGGCACTTTTATAGCGTTGTACGTAATTTTGATCGATGCCGAAATTTTGTAAATTTATAAATGTACCGTACATCAACATGACCCAAAAAGTAGATGTATTTAATTCCAAACCAAACGATCCGAGCGAGAATTTGTTAAACTCTGTGCCAATTTTGAAGATCTGAACCGGACCTTCGGGCAACGAAAACAGTAAAATAACAACGCATGTTAATGCACCAAGGATCAGAATAGTTCCCTGAATTGCATCTGTCCACATAACCGCTTTTATTCCACCCAAAACAGAATAAATTATTACACAAATACTTGTAATAATTATAATTAACGGAATACTCCAGCCTAACATGGAGCTCATTGGTAATGCCATCAGAAAAAGTACTGAACCAATTCGTGCAATTTGAGTCAGCAAATAACAACTTGCTGCATAAGCCCTTGCCCAATATCCAAACCGTTCTTCCAAAAAACTGTATGCAGAAATACTGCTTATATTTCGATAAAACGGAACGAAAAATTTAGCTGCAATGATGGCTGCAATAGGAATTGTAAAACTGAAAACCAAAGAGTTCCAGTTTCCGAGATAGGCATTTCCGGGCAATGCCAAAAAACTGATACTGCTGACATAAGTTGCAAAAATAGACATCCCCACTACAAAGCCGGGCATTGTTCCACTTCCGCTTGTATAGTCGGCTGCGTTATTGTTTTTTTTTACAAATGAACTGCCGAAAAGAACTGTTCCGGTGGTAAAAACTAAAAATACGATTAGATCTATGGTGCTTATTTGCATAAAGCAAGGTCATTTACAATAACTTTTCCAAAGTTTAAAACTTTGGAAAAGTTAAATTGGTGGAAAATTATAAATTCAGATTTTTAATCGCCAATCGAATTTTCTCTTTATGTTCTTCGTCGAATTTATTGAAAGGAGCTGCCAGAAAATCGTTGCAGATTCCCAAAATTGACAGTCCTGCTTTTACGCCTTTCAGGTAGCTTGAACCGTAACTTCCAACCGTATAAATGGTTGAGCTGATTTGCATCACTTTCTCATGAAGTTCACGCACTTTGTCCACATTTTTTGCGGCAGCTGCATTATAAAGTTCAACATACAACTTTGGAAACATGTTTGCACCACCATTCACACCACCATGCGCTCCCATTAGAACCACTTCGGCCATCATTTCCTCCGGTCCTACGAACAATGAAAAGTCCGGTCGGTCGCGAAACTCGTGCATAACAGCCTGAAAATAAGCACCACCCGCAGAACTGTCTTTGAAACCAATCACTTTGGGATTTTCGGCTATGCGACGAATGGTTGCAGGCGCAAACGAAACTTTGGTATGCGTTGGCATATTGTACAAATAAATTGGCAATTTGAGTTGTGGTATCAATTGTTCGTAAAACTCAGCCAACTCAGCCTGACCGGTTGCAAAATAATAAGGAGGCGCAGAAACCACAGCATCTGCACCGCATTCTGCCGCCAAATCAGCCAAAGTAATACTATCGACCAACGAAGTATCCGAAATTCCAACCAATAGTGGTAGTCGTTTGTTCAATATTCTCGATGACTCTTTTATCATTGTATAACGAAGTTCAAAACTAAGACTTTGCGCTTCGCCTGTAGTGCCGAGTATAAAAATACCATGAACACCGCCTGCAATGACGTGTTCGATCAATCGTTCAAGACCTTCAACATCCAACGTATTGTTATCAATTAATGGTGTTACCAATGGTGGAACTATTCCACGTAAAGTTGTTTTCATAATGCTAAATACAGCCCCCTAAATCCCCCGAAGGGGGACTTTAAGACCAAGTTTATTTATTTATATATATATTTATTTCAATTTTAAACAACCACAAAACCTGTTCATTGCTCTCTTTAAGTCCCCCTTCGGGGGATTTAGGGGGCTGATATTCTGACATGTAACACATGTTCTTTTTTATCAATAGCATATTTTTTTAAAACTCCCGGTCCGCAACTGCTATTTCCTAATCCTAGTACAGCACAATCAATACTCAAAATCACTTCCTTGCGAGGAATGAGGTTGCATTCGTGTGTTTCGTTTGCCAAATCGTTTACCGAATAATTCAATGCCGAAGCCGAAAAAGGTTTATCCATTGCCATTACTTTTATTCCTCGTTTTTTGACATTTGTCAAACTCAGAAAATGAATATCTTCTTTGTTACCTGTGTCTTGCGGACGAGGATATTTCACGGCTTGTTCGCTTACTTTTCCACTCCAAAGTCCCATCAATGCCGAAGTTTTTCGGTCAGGATAATTTTCGTGCGGACCGCGACCATACCAACTGAAATTCTGATAATCACCGTTTAATGCCAATGCTATTCCTAAACGTGGTAATTCCGGTAGATTTCCAGTAGGAATGAATCTGCATTCTAAATCAATTTCACCTTCGGAAGTGACTGTGTAAATGAGTTTGGTGACCACCTTTCCGTTTTTATATAGATTGGTCTTTTGAATTTCTACGACCAAAGCTCCATCTTTCCGCATAAAATGGCGAACAGAATCAATACTCACTTTTGGAGAATCAAGTCCTTGTAATTTCCAATCCTTTGCCAACCAGTTTCCAAAACCTTTGTCATTATCGGTTGGGGCACGGAAAGCTTGTATAACAGGTTGATTTTCAAAATCAGGGGTGTTTTTTGCCAATATTTCCTTTCCGGAATAAACTAGTGAAGTCAAACTTCCAGTTATTAAATTCCAACGAACAGAGAATGATTTTCCGTTTGCAATTAAACTTTCATTTTCTGTTTTTACAGTCAGTTTTCCTTTGTTCGAAATGGCTTTATCGGCAAGTTTTCCTGCTTGAATATTAAATTGTTCGTAAGCAATTATATGTCCTGCTTTAGCCCAAGCGGTTTCTTTTTTTAAACTAAAATAAATATTCAGGTTAAAATCTCCGTTGGGCAAAACAGCCATTGAATCAGGAGATGTTATAAAAACCGTATCGCCGGGATATAAATCAGGGACATTGTTTTCACCTTTGAATTTTACTTTGCCATATTGAGTTATTGTCCAGTTGTATTTATAAGCTGATAAATCGGTATGATGTTGGCGATTAATGATTCGAATTTCTCCGTTCACATATTTTATATCAATGGGTTGATATACTTTTCTAACTTCTTCGTATTTAGGAGTTATTTCCCTATCGCTCATTACTATTCCGTTGAAACAAAATGCTTTCAGATTAGGAAAATCACCAAAATCACCGCCATACGAAACCTGAGTTTTTCCATTCGGTAGTTTTTTGTAGATTCCCTGATCTACCCAATCCCAGATAAAACCGCCCAACATGCGTTTATGGCTATAAATTTCATCCCAGTATTCCTGAAAATTGCCGAGTGCATTGCCCATGGAATGCGCATATTCGCTTGTCAAAACCGGACGGTTGTCATTGGTTCGTTCGGCAATATCAAGCAATCTTTCCCAACGAGCATTTTCGGCACGTTCCAAATTGCTATTTTCGGCAATACCCGGGTTCAGATATTCTTGTTTTACGCGTGTATAAAATCGGCTTATTACGTCAACCGTTGAAGGGTCGGGTTCGCCGTTTAAGCCTTGCGCACCTTCGTAATGAATGGGGCGAGTGGGATCAAAATCTTTTAACCATGCCGAAACGGCTGCAAAATTTGGTCCATAACCACTTTCGTTGCCCATGCTCCACATGATTACAGAAGGATGGTTTTTGTCGCATTCGGCCATTCGGATGGCTCTGTCCATAAATGCCGAAGCCCATTCAGGGTCGGAAGCCAGGGTGCCGCGCAGTCCATGTTCCTCTATATCAGCTTCGTCTATCACGTACATCCCCAACGAATCGCACAACTCATACCAACGTGTTACGTTTGGATAATGTGCTGTCCGGACTGCATTTATATTGGCTTGTTTCATCAATAAAATATCCTGCAACATTCGTTTTTCGGTCATCACTTTTCCTAATTCAGGATCGTGCTCGTGTCGGTTAACCCCGCGTAAACGTGTGGGTTTACCGTTAATTAACATTTGCCCATCTTTTATCTCTACTGACCGAAAACCGATTTTTTGTTGAATGCGTTCCACAACATTTCCTAAGCTGTCTTCAAGTGTAACATTTAAAGTATAAAGATTTGGAGTTTCGGCAGTCCATTTGAGTGGATTTTTTATATTGACTTTAATTCGTCCTGTTTTGCGTGGGCCGCGTTGCGGATTCCATTCGTTCATCAAGGCTGCTTTTTTATCCAAATTCAAAATAGCAGACACGTCTGCTGTTTCGTTTAGTAAGCCACTTATTTGAGCTCGCACTTTGTAGCCTTTACCATTTTGGTTGTTGAAAACAGCCATTTCGGGGTCAATTTCTAAGGTAGCATTTTCGTGATTTTTGTCAAGGATAGTTCGCACCATAATATCAGCTATCCTAATGTCGGGCGTATGAAAAAGAGTAATGTTGCGATGAATGCCGCTCATGCGCCACATGTCCTGGTCTTCGAGATACGAGCCGTCGCAGTAACGATAAACCTCAATGGCAATTTTATTTTCGCCGGATGTCAGAAATTTTGTAACGTTGAATTCGCTCGTGTTCATACTTCCCTGGCTGTAACCCACAAACTGACCATTTATCCATACATAAAATGCGCTAATCACACCACCAAAATTGATGAATGTTTGACCATTTTCCTTCCAATTATCAGGTAAAATAAATGTTCTGCGGTATTGCCCCACCGGGTTACGTTCTTTGTAAGTTGTGTAAGTTTCCTTTGGTGTGGATGTTACCCGTGGAGGATCAATTTTGAAGGGATAACCTGCTGAAATATAAATGGGTGTTCCGTATCCATTTATTTCCCAGTTAGCCGGAACCTGTAAATTTTTCCATGAACTATCATCAAAATTTGGGTTAAAAAAGTCCATTACTCTACCTTCAGGCGTTGGCGACCAATGGAATTTCCATGTTCCATTGAGCGAAAGCTGGCAATCGGCAAGTTTATTTTGATAACTAAAAAAGGATGCACGTGCTGGTTCACGGTTAATTTGGAGGATGTGTTGATTTTCCCACTCAGGTTGTTGAGCTGTAATATGAGATATACCAACAATTAATTGGTAAATTACTAAAAAAAAGATAAGCCTCATTCAGTGGAAAATTTATAAATGATAAACGAAAAAGCAGTGTAAATGTACTCAAAAGTTATCAAAATCGACATT
>CAYNHC010000232.1:0-5802 GCA_964396705.1 uncultured Paludibacter sp. | reverse complement strand
AGGACCCTCTGATTAACAGTCAGATGCTCTAACCGACTGAGCTAAGGAAGAATTTGTTGTACAATTTTTTTGTCAAATGCGTTGCAAAAGTAATAGGTTTTACTGAAATATGCAATATCTTTGCACAAAAAAATAGATATAATTTTATGAAAAAAGTTTTAGGAATGGGTAATGCCCTGACAGATATTTTATTACAAATTCAAAATGATGAAATTTTAAATGAATTAATTTTGCCAAAAGGGAGTATGCAACTGATAAATGCACTGAAATCGCAGGAAATTTTAGATTTCATAGGAAAATCAGATCGCAAAATGGCAACTGGTGGCTCTGCATCTAACACAATTAATGGAATTACAAAATTAGGCGTGACTGCCGGATTTGTTGGAAAAATTGGAAAAGATACTATTGGTGAGTTCTTTTATAATGACTCGTTGAATAACGGAGTTACACCTCATATTACGTATAGCGAAACCCCTTCAGGTTGTTGTACAGTACTTGTATCGCCTGATGGTGAAAGAACATTATGTACTTTTCTTGGGGCAGCTTGTGAACTCGATGCTTCCGATTTAAAAATTGAAATGTTTAGTGGATATGATATTTTTCATATCGAAGGTTATCTGGTGCAAAATCATGAGTTAATACGTAAAGCAATAGTTTTAGCTAAAGAAGCAGGTTTAAAAGTATCAATTGATTTAGCAAGTTTTAATGTAGTTGAATCAAATCTTGATTTTCTTCAGGAAGTTATTCACGATTATGTAGATATTGTGTTTGCAAATGAAGAGGAAGCCAGGTCTTATACAGGCAAGGCTCCATTAGAAGCTTTGAATTACATATCGGAACAATGTGAAATAGCGGTAGTTAAAATTGGCAAAGATGGTTCTTATATTAAATCGGGTGATGAAGTAGTACAAATACAACCCCGAACATCGAAATGTATTGATACCACCGGTGCCGGTGATTTATATGCTTCAGGATTTTTATTCGGACTTGCAAATGGCTATTCATTGGAAATTTGTGGTAAGATAGGCTCGTTGGTTTCCGGAAATGTAGTTGAAGTTCTTGGCGCAAAAATGACCGACGAGGTTTGGGAAACTATACATAATGAAATGAAAACATTGGTAAGTGTAACTTAATTTGTTACATGACTTCTATTTTGCCGGATTAGTATTGAAATTAAGAACCACATCAAATTCTGTGTTGATTAAAACCAACCCGGAATTTTTTGTGGTTTGATTTTTTATTTGAAAAAAGAGTTGCAATAAAGAAAACAAGGACTAATAACGTATGCAATGACTTGTTTCCTTTATTTCGAAATATCCAGATTTATCACAAAACGTATCCTGTCTTTAAACGGTCCGGTGATGTATTTTATATTATTGCTGACAACCAAAGGGACATAAATTTCGAAAATATTCGAAATACCTGCCTTTAATCCTGCTTCAAAGAAAAATGGAGATTTGTAAGTGGTTGATAATCTGTGATCGTTTAATAATAAGTTGACGAAAGGTTTAATTCCCGTTTTAGCCTATATACCGGGCAAAGTAAGTCGCAGTTTCGTAGTTCAAAATATGTGAATGATGTAACTTATTATTCTAATTATGTAACAGTTTCGGCCTGTAATAACCCTATTTTTTGTACTACAACTAATGATAAATTAAAAAAATGAAAACATTAAAATTACTTGTGGTTTGTATATCAATGGTATTTGCCGGTTTAGTGCAGAGTCAGGTATCTGTCAATGTGAATATTGGTACACCACCAGCCTGGGGTCCGGTAGGTTATAGCGATGTACGCTATTATTATATACCCGATTTGGAAATCTATTACGATGTGCAACGTTCAAACTATATCTATTTCACAGACAACAGATGGGTTCGCCTTAATTATTTGCCTTCGAGATACAGAAATTATGATTTATATAGTGGTTACAAAGTGGTTTTGCAGGATTATCGGGGAAATTTTCCATACTACCATTTTAAACAGCATAAAATTAAATATGCAAAAGGATACAAAGGAAATCCACAAAAAACTATCGGAGTAAGGAAATATAATCAGAACAAACAGCACATCAACAATCAAAGTGGTAACCATCAAAGGAAAATGAATAAGAGCAATGGAAATAAAGGAAACAAAGGAAATCATGGAAATGGGAAAAATAAAAAATAAGGATGAATTGAAAATGTTTTGAGAAATAACAGACTGTTTCGTTTTGAAGCGGTTTGTTTTTTTACTTACTAAAACCAACAGCAAACTTTAAAAATATTCATTATTTCAAAATGTAACTGATATACGGAATTAACAGCTACCTTTACAACATTAAATACTTTGAAGTGTTTTATTTAATATAGATCAAAGACAAAAGATCAAAGATCAAAGACAAAAGATTAACCCCGATAGCGTTCGACTGAGCTCACGCCGAAGTCTATCGGGACAAAGACAAAAGAAAACACACTTCAAAGTAGAGACCTTCACGGTTTATTGTGTTTTTTGGTAAAAAAAAAGCAAAGCAGAACATCCTTCAAATCAGAATTAAAACATTAAAAAATCTGTTTTCCTTTCTTGTATTTCTTGTATAACTGTATTACGAAGCATTATTCTAATGTATGGCATTTAGAAATAAAAATTACCTGTTTTCAAATTAAAATAAAAAATGAAGATATATATAAAATACATGGTAAGCCTTCGCTGCAAAATGGTGGTAAAAGAAGAGTTAAAAAAACTCGGACTCCATTTCATAGTGGTTGATTTAGGCGAAATCGAAATTATGGAGGATATGACCGATAGTCAGCACGATGCCCTTAAAACAGCATTACTTGACTCCGGACTTGAATTGATGGACGACAAACGGGCGGTTTTGATTGAGAAAATTACGAATGTGATTGTAGAAATGGTTCATTATGATGATGAATTACCAAAAGTGAATTATTCGGATTATATAAGCGAAAAATTGCATTACGATTACACATATCTCTCCAATTTATTTTCAGAAATTAAAGGCATGACCATTCAGCAATTTATAATACTTCATAAAATTGAACGTGTAAAGGAATTAATGATGTATGATGAGTTGAACCTTACTGAAATTTCGTACCGCTTACAATACAGTAGCGTGGCACATTTATCCAATCAGTTTAAAAAAATTACAGGGCTTACGCCTTCGCAATATAAGATGCTGAAAGACAAAAAAAGAAATTCGATTGAAGAATTATAAAAAAACATTCAAAATAATAATGGAACAACAAGCATCACGATATGCCCGTAGTCTGATTGAAGCCAGTTTAGATCCTTTGGTTACGTTAAATACGGATGGTATAATAATGGATTTGAATCATGCAACAGTAAACCTGATTGGACTGACACGTGAACAAATAACGGGGAGCGATTTTTTTCAATATTTTTCCGAACCACAAAATGCGCGCAAAGTGTGCGATGAGGTTTTTACAAATGGTTTTGTAGCTGATACATTTCTCACATTGCAACAACATAACAGAAAACTGACCGATGTGCTTTTAACCGGTTCTGTTTCGAATGACCATGAAGGTAATATGTTTAGAGCTGTTATACTAATAAGAGACATAGCTGAACAGAAGTGGACTATAGCGTTACGAACTGCTAATAAGGAATTGGCAGTTCAGAATAATGAGAAGGAAAAACGTGCTGCTGAATTAATACTCGCCAACAATGAACTGGTATTTCAAAATGAGGAGAAAGAAAAACGTGCTGCTGAGCTAATTATTGCCAACACTGAACTTGCATTTCAGAACAAAGAGAAAGAAAAACGTGCAGCAGAACTAATTATAGCCAACAAAGAACTGGCTTTTCAGAATAACGAAAAAGAAAAACGTGCTGCTGAATTAATACTTGCCAACAATGAACTGGTATTTCAAAATGAGGAGAAAGAAAAACGTGCTGCTGAATTAATACTTGCCAACAAAGAACTTGTGTTTCAAAACAAAGAGAAACAAAAAAGAGTAACCGAAAACAAAGAACTTGAAGCATTCAGCGATTCATTGAAATTAGCTTCGGAATATACCCTGAGTTTGATTGAAGCAAGTCGTGATCCATTGGTAACAATTAGCCCCGAAGGAAAAATAACAGATATGAACCGCGCTACAGCCGACATTATTGGCATGACCCGTGAACAACTTACGGGAAGTGACTTTTTTGAATATTTCACCAATCCCCAAAAAGCACGAGAAGTATATCAGGATGTTTTTAAAAAAGGTTCGGTAGCCGATTCCCCACTTACGATTCGTCACAAAGATGGTAAATTGACCGATGTGCTTTTCAATGGTTCAGTATATAAAAATGAAGGAGGGAAAGTATTGGGTGTGGTTATTGTTGCGCGTGATGTTACCGAGCAGAAACGTATTGCCAATGAACTTACCGAAGCAAAAGAATTTGCTGAACAGGCGAACGAAGAAGCACAATTAGCCAAAGAAAATGCTCAACTTGCTTCCCACAATGCAGAAGATGCCGTGAAAGCCAAACAGCAATTTTTGTCGAATATGAGTCACGAAATCCGTACTCCAATGAATGCGATCATAGGATTTACAAAAGTGTTGCTGAATACGGATCTGAATCCGAAACAAAAAGAATACCTTACAGCCATAAAAATGAGTGGCGATGCGCTGATTGTACTAATAAACGATATTCTTGACCTGGCAAAAGTAGATGCCGGAAAAATGACTTTCGAACAAATTCCTTTTAGACCGGAGTTGTCTATTTCAGCCATGTTGCATTTGTTTAAACAAAAATTTCTGGAAAAGAACCTGAAATTGGAAGTAGATTACGATAAAAAAATACCGAATGTATTGCTTGGTGATCCGGTACGCTTGCATCAGATTATTCTGAATTTGGTAAGCAACGCTATCAAGTTTACGAATGCCGGAAGCATTAAAGTAAGTGTGAAATTATTAAGTGAGAATGATGAGCAGGCAAAACTTCAATTCTCGGTTTCGGATACAGGAATTGGTATTGAAAAAACTAAACTCGGAAAGATTTTTGAAAACTTTCAGCAAGGATCGAGTAGCAGCTCCAGACTTTATGGTGGCACAGGGTTAGGACTTGCCATTGTAAAGCAACTTGTTGAACCACAGGGTGGAACAGTTCATGTTGAAAGTGAGTTGAATATAGGTTCGAAGTTTAGTTTCACCTTAGATTTTCCAAAAACAGACAAAAATCCGGAATCTGAACTCGAAATAATGGAACTGAACGGTGATGTGAAAAATATCAAAGTGCTTGTGGCCGAAGATGTACCGCTTAATCAGCTGTTAATGAAAACAATACTGGATGAGTTTGGCTTTGAATGTGATATTGCCGAAAACGGGAGAATTGCGATTGAAAAACTTAAAGTGAATGACTACGATGTTATTCTAATGGACCTGCAAATGCCCGAGATGAATGGTTTTGATGCAACAGGATATATCAGGAATAGTTTAAATTTAAATATTCCGATTATTGCGCTCACAGCCGATGTAACCACGGTAGATTTAGCCAAATGCAAAGCGGTGGGGATGAACGATTATATTGCCAAACCTGTTGATGAACGTTTATTGTATAGTAAAATAGTAGGTTTCGTAAAACAATCTTTGGCTTTTGATGAACAGATTGAAAATGATGATTACAGCAAAATAAAAGGTAAATGTACCGATCTGGTTTATTTAATGCAACGAACAAAATCGAATCCTGCATTGATGATGGAAATGATTTCGCTTTATTTGGAACAAACACCGCCTTTGGTGAAAGCCATGAAGCTTAGTATGAAAAACAAAGACTGGAATGCGCTGTACTCGGCTGTTC
>CAYNHC010000231.1:4180-5826 GCA_964396705.1 uncultured Paludibacter sp. | reverse complement strand
TATAATTCGGGCAGAAAGGTATAATAAAAAACTCAACTAGTACAAAGAATTTCAGAAAGCTTTGAGCCCTGAGAAGATGAAAAAATTTGTTTCACATTCTCAAGGCTCAATTTGTCAGTCTTACGTCAATCAAAGAACTTTCTATAAACTAAGACAAGTGTATTTCAGTATTTTAATTTAGTAAACCTAAACCACAACAACTTTAAATGCTTGGTGTTTGAATACTAATTTTTTGTCATCTTAATAGTGTTATTGCCAATTTTCGCAAAGTAAACGCCTTTACTTAAAGTACTTACATCTAATATGTTTACGCCTGAATACAAATTTCGGTTTTGTAATAATTGTCCCACGGTATTGTAGATATACATCTGAACGTTGTCCTTTACATTTACGATGAGCTGGTCTGTTACAGGATTTGGATAAAAGTTCAAAACCATTTCTTCAATCTGCTCAAAACCAGTTTTTTCTTCGGGACTTTTTAATATTAAATCTGCATTTGCTTCTGAACTTTCAGTTGATAAATCAACTGTCACTTCGGCTTTAGCTGAACCTGTTTCGGAAACTACCCTGTAGGTGCTTAATACTAAGTTTTCGAACGAATAGTTACCCAATTCATCTGTAATAGTCCATGCTACCGGTTCATTTGTGTTGTCAAATAATACAACTGTAGTGTTTTCAGCCATTCTATTGGTGTTTTCAAATGATTTAGCGTTTCCATTTGAAGCCAATATACTATCTTTCAGTTGGTCAGTTTCGAAGAAAATATTTCCGTAAATTCTACCGGTTCCTATCGGCATATCAATATTTCTGAGATAAACCACTACTTCTTTGGTATCCTGATAAAGCCTGATATAATCGGCCTGACCATACAGGAATTTATTGACATAGAAAGTTGGTAGATAATTTTTATAAATTGTGATATCCGGAATTACATAAACTGTATAAGCTGCTTCAGGAACATTTGTAAATGTAAATGTGCCATCACTAATTGTATTTGAAGAAATTGCTTTTTGATCACCTTTTCTGAACAAAATGGCAAGTCCTGATTTCATTAATTCTTTTCCGGCCATTACTTTTCCGGCCAGTGTAAATGTATTTTCTGTGGCAATTTTCTCAAAGCATGTAGCCACACCCACTGTGTAACACAGAATACTTTTTGTAGAATCATTTTTTGTCAGGTAACCGCCGAATTTTACTTTATCGCCAGCTTGCAATTTTGAAATTGTATTTCCATCGCTGCTTGTAGCCAAATAGTTCTGAATTACCCACAATTGACCGTAAGCGTTTGCATCGGTTACTTCCTGTATAAATAATCGTCCGGTGCAACCATCAATTCCCGGAACAACGATACCTTTTTTGTCCATTACACAAGGAGTTGGAGGAACGCTTATAATCTGGTAACATTCTACAATATTATAACACGGAGTAGTAATACAAACAATTTTCACTCCTTTAAACAGGATAGTGGTTCCGATAGCGATATTTTCGTTATGTATTGCAAAAATTTCACCAGTTGAAATATCTTTTACAATGCTTGCATTCTCAGTTAAATTAGTTATTACGCCTTTTCGGTCTTTCACACAAGTAACACTATCCGAAATTACTTCCCAGCAGGTTGCAACACCAATTATATTGCAAAGTCGAAC
>CAYNHC010000231.1:0-4080 GCA_964396705.1 uncultured Paludibacter sp. | reverse complement strand
ATGGATAAATAGCAGAGGCTGCAGAATCGTTTTTTTGTAAATAGCCGCCAAATTTCACTTCATCACCAACCTTAAGACGCATTGCATTTGAACCAATATTTTCCTGAAAAGCATAAAGTGGAATATATGAACTTATGGGCGAAATTTCCTGAATAAATAATCGATCGGCAAAGATGTCTTTTCCGGCTACAACCACACCTTTTTTATCCATTACACACGGTGTAGGAGGAATATTCACAATCTTATAACATTCAACAATATTATAGCAAGGTGTAGTTTTGCATTCAACCTTTACTCCTTTGAACAGTAAAATTGTGCCAACAACTAACTTCACGTTGCTGATTTCAAATAATTCTTGTGTCGCAATATCTTTAACAATGCTCGAATTGTCACGAACTCCTGTAACTTCACCTTTCCTGTCCATGACACAAGGCACAACATCGATTACTTTTTCCCAACAGGTTGCAAATCCCACAATATTGCATAATCGTGAAGTACTGTCGTTTTTTAAATATCCGCCAAATTTCACTTTGTCGCCTGCCTTAAGACTTGATATTGTATTGTCGGAATTGCTAATAACTTTGTTTTCAAAAGTATATAATTGTATTACAGCCAAAGGAGAATATTCCTGAATAAAAAGTTGTCCGGCACACGCATTAGTTCCGGTTACTACTACTCCGGTTTTGTCCATCATACATTGTGGAATAATGGTGTTAATCAATTTACCTTCAAAATAAATCCGGGTATTCCTGATAATTTTACCTAAATTTATTTTTGCAGTAAATTTGGAAATGACCTGAGTACATACCCGATCACTTTCTATCCCCTTTTTATTCACATAAATATTGTGGTTCGCAACAGAATCTATAACCAAATAATAATCAGGACAACCATCATTTGATACGTATGTAAATGTGACATAAACGCTGTCTTTTGCAGTCGGATGGGTCGGATATGCATTGATCGAATATTGTAGTGAAGAAGTTGTCTGAGCATTTGCTGCCAATATATTTAAAATGCCGACTACAAGCACTAATGTAGTTTTAAAAAGTAGTTTTTTCATAACCGTAATATTTAAATGTTACAGTAAATAATTTAAGAATCTAAAATGTGTATAAATCACACTTATAAATACCTCATTTGGTGGTAAATATAATACAATAATAATGAAATTATTCTGCGATTCACGTATTTAACTTTTCGGTTTAACTCAACAGCTATTATTAATTTCCTATCGGTAACTTGCTTAAATATTTGATGTTATTTATGTCCGAATAATTATACTGATACAAGCCATCGCTGGCTATCATTAATAGAGTTTTTTCGAATGGAATAACATCAAATCCATCCATGCCTTCGTAATGAGCAAGTTTGTTCGACATGATAGTTAACGGATCATTAGCTTTGAAAATTTTCAGTCCATCGTCGCAAAGAAATAAAGTGCCGTTGTCAATTCCCAGCCCTTTAGGGTTAGTCATGGTATATGATACTATTTGTTTGGGAGCTTTTACATCTTTCACATCTACCACAATAAGTTCGTTGCTGTTTTGTCCGCAATTATTCCCTGAGCGGATAGTTACCCAGGCAATATCATTTTCAACCACAACCGGATCGCATCCAAAAAAATGTTGTATAGATGATTGGTAAACAGGTTTCAATGGATCTTCAACTGAGTAAATAATCATGCCGGTTGGTGTGCCCATAAACATGTTGGTTTTATAACTGAAAATTGTTTCAACATTCCAACCAATATAGATATTTTCGGCTGCTTTGGCCGGAGCATTTCCTGTCAGATTGAAAATATTCATAGTATTGTTTATTACAGTGTATAAGTTATCCTGATAAATAGTAAAACGGGACATTGAACCATTTACACCTGTGCTCGGACTGCCACTATTTGTGGAGCTGTAAGCGCCATCAAGCATTAAATCGCCTCTCCACCAAGGCCATCCCCAACCACCTGAATATTTTTCCACATCTTCTGTACGTTCCACTTCTTTCCATCCTACAATTATTCCTTTGTTGTCCGAATCATCGTAACACATTTGCCAGTCAATCCCAACATTATTTTCGGCAATAGGTAGCGCAGTGGTAAAAATATCTTCTAATCTTCCTTTTAATACAGGTGTTGCCGGATTACTTATATCGAACCAAACCAAATCGACAAACGAATCGGCATAAAGCATATTATTGCGTATGGCAAAGTCTGCGTTTCCGAGTAATTCAATAAAACCTACGATTTCCGGATTTGCAGGATTATCATTATCAATAATATGAATTCCTTTTTCTGATTCTGAGATATATAAATATCCGTTGTAATAACAAATTTTCCCTGCTTTTTCAATTTTATGGGAAACAGAAGATACTTTCACCGAACTTCTGAATTGTGCGGACGACATAAAAACAGGCTCGTTTATTCTGTATGTTACAGTTTCTTCTACACTATCGGAACAGCCGGCGAACACAAACCCGAAAAGAAGAAACATTTGAAATAATTTTTTCATGACTATAATTTTTTATTTGATTGAAATAAATTGAGAAATTAAGTTAATAAGAAATTGAGAAAAATGACGTTGAAAACTTGAAAACATGGAGCTCTATATAATTGAGAGCATCGCTTCAACGCTAAAAATTCCTTACACAGCGACACGCTCAAAAACACGAAACATGAAACACGAAACGAGTCTTAATACTTCTCTACATCTCCCATTTTTGCTGCAAATAGAATGACTCCTGTACTTTGTTCATGAATGACAAATATAAATGGCCGGTTTACATAAAATACAGGATGTGTTGGCATTGAAGTGTATTCAAATTCAATAATTGTAACAGCAGCCGCTTCGGTTCCATCTTCGTTTACTTCACAAAAAGTACTGTGAATAACCCTCGAAATTATTAATTGTAATTTCGAGATTTTTGAGAAATCGGCTTCAGGTCCAAATGCTTTTTTCATTCCCATGCTCATCAGCACATCTTTCATTTCAAAGGAGTTCTGCGTCTTAAACCGTGGCAAGTAAACTTCTACTTTCTGTGTTGTCATGGCTGCAAGAGTCGAATTCCATTTGTCAACTGTCAGATTATTAAGCACATCATCTGTTGTTTTACCTTCTTTAGGCAAAATAACCGTCATGCTGAACGATTTATTACCATAAGGCAAATCGAGATACTCGGCTAAATCATTTTCTGCATATTTAAAAGTGTCGGTTTGATGCATCATGTTTACCTTCACATTTACATTTTTTTCGTTTGTAAAGTCACGTTCAACAGTTCCTTTTGCATCGAATTTCTTTGTCCACGTGCCTTTGAAGTAGATGGCATTGATCAAATACATTACCGCATCAGCCGAAATTTGATCTAATGGTTTTTTTATCAGATCGTTTGTTTTGCGGGCACACCAGTTATTGATGGTATCAAGCGCCCAAGCTTTGGCAAAATCAAGTTCACGTACTTCGGCATTGAAATAATCGGTGTTTACTTTCAAAAAATCAGATTCAACCGGAAATCCTGTATTGTACCAGATAGAATTGGCAATATTTAGCTTTGTTTTGTTATCGACTGTTGGAAGTGTCGATTGCATAATCCGATAGTATTCATTAATTTCATCTACTGTCATTCCCGACATGTTAAGTGTTTCCTCCATCTCTGTTTTTGTTTCATTATCAGCACCGTTCCAGGCCATGCCCAGTGCAATACTCATACTGAGCGGAGAGATAAAAACATTCGATTTATCGGAAAGTGCAATGGTCTTTTTCAGGAGTTCGAAGGCAAATTCATTGTCCTGAGCAACCTTTTGCTTCATGTTCTGCTTCAAAACGATAGGTGTTTCATCAAACGGCTGGGGATCATTTTTTGTGGTACAACTTGCTATAAAACAAGCAATTATTGAGAATAGAATTATCCTTTTCATGATATTATAATTAGCCCCCTAACCCCCGAAGGGGGAATAGAGAGAGGTTTGTAAAATTTATAATCATTCTCTCTTGTGTCCTAATCCCGATAGCTGTCGGGATGTTTTGGACATGGGAGTTTCATGACATGTATTTTTTAAATGTTGTTGTTTTATTAATTTGTAAGTGTTAT
>CAYNHC010000230.1:0-5828 GCA_964396705.1 uncultured Paludibacter sp. | reverse complement strand
GTAAGGCTGCCAAACAAATGGACAGAGCCTCCAATCCAAATCCAAAATCGAAGGAGCTCAGAGGTCAATCTGCCGGTGGTTCAACAAAAAAAGGTGGAAGAAGTGCTGGAAGTTTTAATAAACCATCGAAAGGAAGGGCTACTAAGAGATAAGATTCATAAGTACCTGTTTGAATCACGAAACCTTAAATAAATTTCCAAATATCTTCTAAAAGTAAGTGGTCAAAGGTTTTTATGTGGTCTTTTAAAATGCTTTCGGTTCTCATATTAGGTCTTATGTCACAATAATATACACCATCAAGGGGGTTTAACTTTACTGTATAACCTTTAAAATGTCCGGGTAAAAATGTTGCATTTACTCCATATTGATTTTCTATTGAAGTTTTCTTTCTTTGGATATCATTTAGAAAAATTGCAATATGTGGAGTCGTTTTTTCAGTCAACTTATTGTAAAGAAATTTGTCAATAAAAATCTTATCAATTCTATCTTTACTGGATGTTTTTATTGACCCGATTACTTTAACATCATCTTCGTTTCCAATTATCAAATCATGCTGATAACTCATGTTAAAGAGTGCTTCTCCTTCTGCAATAACCGGAACTTGAATAACTCCAGATTTACAATCAATTCCTAATTCGCGAATAATCAATCGAACAAAGTGTTCGAATAAATCTCCATTTAGTTTTCGTGCAGTATTAGATTGTCCGGCAGGAAGTCCGTCCAAAGCACAACCAATAGATTGTTGTATTGTATAAGTTCCGTTGTTGATGATTTCCCTAACCGAACTATCATTCTTATCAATATTTTTGATGTTTTTCAGTATATGAATGTATTCATTTGATACGTGCAGAAAATCATCTGACTTATACATTAAGTTTGAATTAATTGGTCTTGAAATCTGAAAATTACCTTCTTTCTTGTATTGATAAAACTGGTAATAATTCTCATTCTGAGATATTATAACAGCTTGTAAGTTATCCGCAATATATTCCAAGTATTCATTACTGAATCTTACAAATGCCTGTAAATCTACAAAATTAGTTTTGTCTTTAGCTTTGCTGACTAGCTTTTTTAAGTTCATCTGATTGAGTTTCTACGTTTTTGGTTTTCGAAATCATATTTAATCCATTGCTCCTGTGTCCAGTCTTCAACTAGTTCTATTCGGTTTACAGCCCAATCAAGGTATTCGGCAGATAAATCACAAGCCATCCATTTACGATTTAGTTGTTGAGCACAAACAGGAGTTGTTCCTGAGCCACAAAAAGGATCTAAAATAATATCACCTTCATTTGAAGATGCTAAAATAAGTTTTCGCAATAGCTCTTCCGGTTTTTGAGTTGGGTGTGGAGTTTTCTCATGCATACCATTGCAAGTTGTAGGTACTTCGATGATGTCCTGAGGAATTTCCAACACGTCTTTTGGCTTTGCACCTAATGGATTTGGCTCCCAAAGTGTATTGTCATTTTGTCCATTACTGCTATACTGGCTGGTTGCGGCTTGTGGATGACTTGGATATTTAAGTGTATGTTCACTGTATGGAATTCGGATATTATCAATATTGAAAGTAAAGTTCTTCGTCTTTCTGAAATGCATAATGCTTTCGTGACTTCTTCCCCAATCTTTACCTAAATTTGCTTTGTTTTTGTAATTCCAAATAATCCAACGGCACGATTTAAAGTACTTAGAAGCAGGGTGTTTAATGTCTGCAAGTATTTCTGAAAATCCGCATACGAAAAGAGTTCCTGTTGGTTTCAGTACTCTTGCAGCTTGTTCAATCCATTCAATTGAAAATTTTATATATTGTTCCTGACTTTCAAAAGTATCCCAATCAGCTTTTTTAATATTATAAGGAGGGTCGGCAAAAATCATATCAACACTTTCATCTTCGAGTAATTTTAGCCATTCAATACTATCTCCCTTCCAAAGTTTGCCATCAGGATGATTGTAAAAGACAATAGGTTTTGAGTTGTTTTCAAAATCGTCTTTAATTCGCTCCCCTTTTAACTGAATTTCGCCGAAGAATGTAGGTATTGTTTTATTGCGAGTCAATGTATTGCGCATATCTACTCTTAATTATTGTTGAAATGGTAATTATATAATAAGCACAAAAATACAAAATCTTTGTCGGGGAATTTGTATGGTATTGGATGAATTATAAATAAAATTAATGGAGTGGCAAAAATATATATTTCGACTGCCCTATTTGAAGACTATCAAAATAGAATAAATTATCCTTTTCTTCCATTCAGTCGGATATATTCATAAAAATATCCAAAGTTTTGCATCGTCTCATACCTTTTGTTGCTACTGTGATATGGCATTTGTAATCGGGCTTTACAGCTTGCTTTACTAAGAAAATCAGTCATAATATATTGTAAAAGATTGAATTTATCTATGAAATTGTACGTAATTACCATGTTCTTATTGAAATTTTTCAATTTCTTTGTATCATAAATTTAATACGTATATGAGAAAAAAACAATTCATCTTTTTTATGTTGCTAACAGTGAGTGTTCAACTGTTTTCATCTGATTTTATGAAAGGAAATCTGCGAAGCAAATTCAATTTTAATTCCGGATGGTTGTTGCAAATAGGAGATTTTTCTTCGGATAAGACCATGTATTCCAAAACTGGTTTCGACGACAGGTTATGGAAGCAGGTAACTTTACCAAGGGCTTTCAACGAAAGCGAAGCATACAGGGTAGCCATTGATGAGCATACCGACACCATTATATGGTATCGTAAACATTTCCGTTTGCCAAAATCGGCTGCAGGGCAAAAAGTGTTTATCGAATTTGAAGGAATACGATTTGGTGGCGAAGTGTGGGTGAATGAAAAATACGTTGGGATGCATGAAAATGGGGTAATGGCATTTGGTTTTGACATTACAGGACAAATAAAATACAATGCCGATAATGTGATTGCTGTGCGAATCGACAATTCGTGGCGTTACAAAGAAAAATCTACCGGCTCTACCTATCAGTGGAACGACCGTAATTTCAACGCCAATTATGGTGGTATTCCTAAAAATGTTTACCTGCATGTAGTTCCAAAACTTTATCAAACACTTCCGCTTTACAGTAACCTGAAAACTACAGGTACTTATATTTATGCCCGCGAAATAGATGTAACAAGCAAAAATGCAATTGTTTATGCTGAGTCGGAGGTAAAAAATGAATTCCCTGTAACAAAAAGTTTTTCTTTTGATGTAATCATCGAAGATATGGAAGGAAAAGTACTAAAGAAAATGTCCGGTGCACCTTTAGACTTAAAGGCCGGAGAAACAACCACCGTAAAAGTCGGTTCGCTTGTAAACAACCTGCATTTCTGGAGTTGGGGTTACGGCTATTTGTATAATGTATATACCGTTTTAAATGTAAATGGAGTGCCGATAGACGTGGTGAAAACCCGTACAGGTTTCCGCAAAACAGCTTACAGAGATGGAATGATACACCTCAACGACCGGGTGATTCAACTCAAAGGTTATGCACAACGTACCAGCAACGAATGGCCGGCTTTAGGCATGTCGGTTCCGGCTTGGTTGAGCGATTACAGTAACCGAATGATAGTGGAAGGTAACGGGAATTTGGTGCGTTGGATGCACGTAACTCCATGGAAGCAAGATGTTGAGTCGTGCGACCGTGTGGGTCTTATACAGGCAATGCCTGCAGGAGATGCCGAAAAAGATGTGACAGGACGTCGCTGGGAACACCGTACAGAATTGATGCGAGATGCAATTATTTATAATCGTAATAATCCGAGTATTTTATTCTACGAATCGGGTAACGAAAGCATCAACGAACAGCACATGGCCGAAATGAAAGCCATTCGTGATTTGTACGACCCTTATGGTGGGCGTGCAATTGGTTCACGCGAAATGCTCGACAGTAAAATTGCCGAATATGGAGGTGAAATGCTTTATATTAACAAAAGTGCCCGTCATCCTTTATGGGCTACTGAGTACTGTCGCGACGAAGCATTGCGTAAATATTGGGACAATTATTCATATCCTTACCACAAAAATGGCGATGGTTCAAAATATTACAAATCGACAGTAACCAACGAAATGGTTCAAAAAGCAGATGCAACAGCTTATAATCAAAATCAGGATTCTTTTTTTAAGGAGGCAGTTGTTCGCTGGTACGATTATTTCCGTGTGCGTCCCGGAACAGGGAAACGATCAAGCGCCGGTGGAGCCAATATTATTTTTTCGGACTCGAATACACATTTCCGCGGAGCCGAAAATTACCGCCGAAGTGGTGAAGTGGATGCCATGCGTATTGCAAAAGATGCTTTTTTCGCCCATCAGGTTATGTGGAATGGTTGGGTGGACATAGAAAACCACGGTACTTATATTTGTGGACACTGGCAGACACCTTACAATGCACCTGAAAATGGAGGCAGTCCAACTCCCCGCGACACAAAAGAAGTGTTAGTTGCCTCAACGGGCGAAAAAGTGGAACTGTTCGTAAATGGCAAATCGAAGGGCTTTGGTGTACGCGACTATAATTTTTTGTTTTCATTTAAAAATGTGAGATTTGAAGAAGGTGTTGTTGAAGCTGTAAGTTACGATGCCAATGGCAAAGAACTCAACCGCACAAAAAAGGAAACTGCTGCTGTTCCTTCAAAAATTACATTAAAACTGATACAAGCTCCCGATGGTTTCAAAGCCGATGGCGCTGATGTTGCGCTCATTGAAATTGAGGTGGTTGACAATGTTGGTCGCCGTTGCCCGCTGGCTAACAATATAATTTCTTTTGAATTGAACGGACAAGCTGAATGGCTTGGTGGAATTGCTCAAGGCAAGGAAGGCAACTACATTTCGGATAAAAACCTACCGGTAGAATGTGGAGTAAACCGTGTATTGGTGCGATCTACCAGAAAGGCGGGCAACATCACCTTAACGGCTAAAACTGAAGGATTGACTACTGCAACAATCAATTTTTCGACTAAGGCTATGGCTGAAAAAGATGGTTTATCAATGTATATTTCAGGCGATTATCAACCTTCCAATTTGTCGCGTGGTGAGACACCATCAACACCATCGTACCGAATTTCACGAATTCCTGTGGACATTGTTGGCGCTACTGCCGGAAGCAGTGAAAACGAAGTGAGTATGAGTTTCGATGACAATGAATTGACAGAATGGGCAAGCAATGGGGCTTTACAAAATGCCTGGATTAAATATGAACTTGAACGTGATGCTGCAGTTGGCGAGGTGGAACTGAAAATGTCGGGGTGGAGAAACCGCAGTTATCCGATAAAAATATTTGTAAACGAAGAACTGGTTTTCGAAGGCGAAACGCCGAAAAGTTTAGGTTATGTAGTTATTCCTGTAAAGCCAGTCAAAGGACGTTTTGTAAAAATTCTGTTGTCAGGCAAAGATATTGAAGAAGATGCATTTGGCGGAATTGTGGAAGTTACCGGCAAAAAAGAACTCGACATGGATAAAGGCTCAAAAGCGCAGTTACGCATTGTGGAGGCAGAAGTGTATGAGTCGGTAACAAAACAATGAATTTGAAATAAAAGGTAATGAATGATAATTGCCAGTTATTAATACCAACCGACCCTGTCGCTTCCAAATGCATCTCTATTGAAGAGAATTAGCCGGGAGCGACAGGGTCGATGCTTCATCAGGAGCGAAGGGGGAATTTTATTTCTATTTGAAAGAAAGCGGAATACAATTAGCTTCGCTGACCTTTGGTTGCTAATGATACAGAAGGGTGGGATTGAAAAAAATCCCACCCGACAACGTTAGATGGGTCAGTTATAATCTTTCAAACTTTATCTCATTATTTTTTTGAATCTTAAAGGTAATTCGCTGTTGA
>CAYNHC010000229.1:0-5862 GCA_964396705.1 uncultured Paludibacter sp. | reverse complement strand
GGTATAGGCGTTTAAGGCGCACTATTTCTTACATTATTTGCCTCCTGCTTTAGCTGGAGGCAGAATAAGATTTGATATGTATTGGCTTTAGCCAAATTTAATTGATTTACAGTGATTTATATAGTCATATATTTTGGCTAAAGCCCCTTGTTATTCACTTTTTATCCTCCTGCTAAAGCAGGAGGCAATTAAAATATAAAAGCCATAACTGACATTATTTTCAAAATTGTTTCTAAAACAACTCCTTGCTGATTCTTAACATGCTTTAAATGAACAATATAAATAGTGCGCCTTAAACGCCTATACCTATAAATTTATTCTTTGGTCATTGTGTTTGCGACGTTGCGTTCAAATAAATCTTTCTCTAAAATTTACTACATTTAATTATTTCAACTACTTAGCTGCTTTCCCGCCTGATTATTTTTAGTACCATATCCATCGTGAAGAAAAGATAGGTCATTATTGTTAATTTAAAATTTAGTGTTTATCTTTGGAAAAAATTAATTTTTTAATAAAAAAGCTAACTCTTAACTAAAAAAATCAAATTCCTGTATGTGCGATAACACTATTTTTAATCATTATCAACACATTAATCAATATTGCAAAAATCGAAATAACTCCTCTATGTGCAGCTTCGTAGCAAATAAAGGAATTTGACTACACATACAGGAGTGTTAGCAGTAATTTTAAAAAAAAGAAAAATAGATGAATTCACCATTGAGCATAAACGAATTTAGTAAAAGATTAGAATTGAATACTAAAATTGGAAATCCGAAAATAAAAGGTTCACCTTTGGCTATCTTTACAGTTTTCGGACAGAATAAAAAAACGTTTTATGGTGAATACGACAAAAGACATTTTCGATTGACTAGGAATGAATTTATTCCGAAAACTCCGTACATAATTGAAGGTTTCGTTAAATCTAGAAACAAATCACAAACTGAAATTGAAATTGAGATAAGACCTATTGGATTCGGATATTATTGGATACTTTTTATTCCTATAATCTCATTTCTATTAATCAATTACATTTTTTTGACTCATGGAAGTAATTTAAGTATCGAAATTCCAATTATAACAAATATATTTTTATTGTCTTTCTTTTTACCAAGTTTGACTCTGAAACGGAAAAAGAAAAAATTAGCAAATGAGTTCTATAGAATATTCGAAATTTCAGAAGAACAAACAACATAAAAAAACAATGATACGAAAAATTCACATTTCAATCTTTATTGTATTTCTAATGTTTTTTAGCTGTTCAACAACAACTGAGAAGAAAATACTTCGAACTTTTGTTTTTGACAATGAGAATATTTTCACAAAACTGCAAATCAGAGAGTTGGATTCGCTTATAAGTGCACACGAGAAAATAACAACAAATGAAATTGCAATTTTGACTACTTCTGATTTTGGAAAATCTGATAACATCCTTTACTATTCTTTCGATTTCTACAACAGATACGGAATTGGTAAAAAAGATTATGATAACGGTGTTTTGATAGTTCTAAGCACAGTGAAAAAACAATGCAGAATAACTACTGGTTACGGAACAGAAGAAGTACTGAAAGATGAAATTGCAAAAAAAATTATTGATAGTTTAATGACACCTAAATTTAAAGAACAAAAATACTTTGAAGGTGTGAGAGATGGTTGTACTGCCATAATAACTTTCTTGGAAAAACCTGAAAATAAAATTAAATTGAGACAGAAAAAGCGATAAAAAACTACTGCTAACACACGCTTGTTCATTGGCTGGCTGTTAGCGGTAAGCATTAAAAAAGAAAAAAAACAGATTCTCTATCAACAGAATAAAAGAAAATTATGGCATTAAGTTGGAACGAAATTAAAGACAGGGCATTACATTTCTCGAAAGAATGGGCTGATACTTCAAATGAAGAAGCAGACGCAAAACCATTTCTGATTGAGTTCTTTGAAGTGTTTGGAATTAGCCGAAAACGAGTTTCGACTTTTGAACACAAAGTAAAGAAACTTGACGAAAGCAACGGTTATATCGACTTACTTTGGAAAGGAACAATTCTGATTGAAATGAAAAGCAAGGGGAAAAACCTCGACAAAGCATATCAACAAGCCATTGATTATACCCACGGACTGAAACAGCACGAATTACCAAAATTCATTCTTGTATGTGACTTTGAAACTTTCAGACTTCATGATTTGGAATCGGCAGAAGGTAGAATCATTGAATTTAAACTCAAGGACTTAGTAAAAAATGTTCGGGAATTTGGTTACATGCTGGGTTATCAGAAAAACGTTTATAAAGAACAAGACCCCGCAAACATAAAAGCAGCGGAGTTGATGGGAAAACTTCATGACCGTTTGAAGGAAATCGGTTACACCGGACACCCATTAGAAGTTTATTTGGTTCGAATTCTGTTTCTGCTTTTTGCTGAAGATACTACCATTTTCAACAAACAACAATTTCAGGATTATATAGAGCAACGCACCAACGAAGATGGAAGCGATCTTGCTGCTCGACTTCAGGAACTATTTCAGGTACTGAATACAGCAAAACAAAATCGTTTTAAAAACCTTGACGAACAATTGGATGAGTTTCCGTATGTAAACGGAAAGCTATTTGAAGAAATATTGCCAACAGCAAGTTTCGACAAGAATATGCGACAAGCTCTTTTAAACTGTTGTTATATTGACTGGAGTAAGATTTCACCTGCTATTTTCGGCTCCATGTTTCAAAGCGTTATGAATCCAACCGAACGCCGTAACCTGGGAGCACATTACACCAGCGAAACGAATATACTTAAACTTATCAAACCGCTTTTTCTGGATGACCTTTGGAAAGAATTTGAAAGTATCAAAGACAACAAAAATAAACTACCCGAATTCCATAAAAAACTAAGCACGCTTAAATTCCTCGACCCTGCATGCGGTTGTGGAAACTTTCTGGTGATAACTTACCGTGAATTACGATTATTGGAATTGGAAATATTACGTTCCTTACATAAACACGGACAGCAGGTATTAGACATTGAAAGCATTATTTGGCTCGATGTGGATATGATGCATGGTATAGAATACGAAGAATTTCCAGCCCGAATTGCCGAAGTGGCAATGTGGCTTATTGACCACCAAATGAATATGGTAATCAGCAATGAATTTGGTCAGTACTTTGCTCGGTTGCCGTTGAAGAAGTCTGCAAAAATTGTAAATGGAGATGCGTTGAAGGTCAATTGGAAAACACTTAAATTTATAGACACACTGACTGTATATGCCGAGCAGTTAAACATTAAATTAGTAAATGAGCCAACAGAAAAATATGGAACACTGAACGTAATAACCAAAGAAAGTACTTATGTAAATAGAAATAGTGAATTTCCACTACCTATAGAATTAGAAAAAATATATTTTGATTATATACTTGGCAATCCTCCATTTATAGGATCTAAAATGATGACTCAGTCCCAACGAGATGCTGTTGTAAGAGAATTTGACAACATACAGGGTGCTGGAATTTTAGATTATGTTACGGCCTGGTATATTAAAGCTGCTAAATACATTCAGGGAAAAGAAACAAAAGTTGCATTTGTATCCACTAATTCAATTGTTCAGGGAGAACAAACCAGCATCCTTTGGGGGCAAATGCTAAACAAATATGATATTAAAATTCATTTTGCACACCGTACATTTAAATGGAGCAACGAAGCAAAAGGAAATGCCGCAGTTTATTGTGTAATTGTAGGATTTGCCAACTACGACACTAATAACAAAAGTATTTTTGAGTATGAAAATATAAAAGGCGAAGCCCACGAATTAAAAGTAAAAAATATTAATCCATATTTGGTTGATGCGAAAGATTTATTGATAACCAAGAATTCCAATCCTATTTGCAAAGTTCCAAAAATGAGTTTTGGAAATATGCCGTTGGATGGTGGACATTTGCTGTTATCTGACGATGAAAAAGAGGCTTTTATCCTGAAAGAGCCTAAAGCCGAGCAGTTTATTAAACCGTTAATCTCAGCTTATGAATTTCTAAATGGTAAAAACAGATGGTGTTTATGGCTTGTTGATGCACAACCAAATGAGTTGAAACAAATGCCAGCTGTTTTGAAAAGAATTGATGAAGTGAAGAATTTTAGATTTAGTAGCGTAAGACCTTCAACAATTAAGAGCTCTGCTACTCCCGCATTATTTGGAGAGATTAGAGACTTTGGAGATTCATTTATTGTTGTTCCAAGGGTTTCTTCTGAAAACAGAAAATACATTCCAATGGGATTTTTTGATAGAAATTCTATTGTGAGCGATACTTGCATGGCAATACCAAACGGAACATTATATCACTTTGGTGTTTTAATGTCAGTTATGCATATGGCTTGGGTAAAAAACACTTGTGGTCGACTAAAAAGCGATTTTCGTTATTCAAAAGATATTGTTTACAATAACTTTTCTTGGCCCAAAAATCCGAATGAGAAACAAGTGAAAACCATAGAGACAGCTGCGCAAAAAGTATTGGATGTACGAGCCGAGTTTCCCAATAGTTCCTTAGCCGAATTGTACGACCCATTGACAATGCCACCCGCATTGGTAAAGGCGCACAATGAGTTGGACAAAGCCGTAGATTTAGCCTATCGCCCACAAGCCTTTACCAGCGATGCAAACCGCATGGTGTATTTGTTTGAGCTTTATCAGAGATATACAGCCGATTTATTTACGAAAGGAAAAAAGAAAGTCTTTAAAATCAAGAAATATGATGAAAAATAATGAATATCACCAATTTAATGAAAGTGAGTTGATTGTCCTTGCTTTTCTGAAAAACCTGAAACAATATTCTTCGGAGAACTTCAATTATCTTGGCTTTTATGGGGCTTCTGCAAGGGAAATGATTACGTTTTTGGAGCATCCTGAGAAATATGGCAATTATGATTTCGGATTTGTATGTAGTTTGTTTGACGCAATACATAAGACCTATAAAAATTACATAATAAAACCAGCCTTAATTCCGGCACAAAATAAAGAAGACAAAATTTAAAGTTCAGTCTTAATGACTTCTGATAGTGTATTCGAGTCAATACTTGTCCACGAAAGACTTATTGATAAATCACATTTGAATGCATATTTATTACGTGATGAGGTAATATACAAGTGGAATGGTTGGTTGCTATTAGTCGTTCAAAAAACAGTTGAAAAATTGAAAGTAGAAATGCGTTTAAAACTTCAAATTATCGTATAATCTAATCGCCCAAAAAGCAAAAAAAGCCACAGCAAGTAAGTGTTTATTATTAAACGCCTTGCAGTGGCTTTTATAGCTTTTCTAATTGAGCAGAGCAGTCACAGTACATTGTTTTTTTTATCTGATTATAGAAGTTCTTTGCATGTTGAAACAAAAAAATCAATGCACAGTGGAGAGTTGATTTTACAGCGTTCGTTTCAGTATTATATTTAATGACTATCGGGTTTTGCACCCAATACAATTTTTATATTTATTGGATATTTTTCGAACAAATAACTCTGTAAGAGTTTTCTGTGCATAACCCCCAGTTTTAACTGGGGGATAAGAATGCAGGAATAAAAAGAACTCTGTAGGAGTTCGCCAAGTCCTAAAACTAATGATTTAGGCAACTCCGCTGGAGTTGAATTAACTTTCATTTATTTTCCCCCAGTTATCCCGATTGCTATCGGGAGGGGCTTATGCACAGGTAACACCTACGGTGTGTTCCGCAAAATTGACAAAATGTTTAAAAAAATAGATTACTTGCTATTGGGTGCAAAACCCGATAGTCATTTTATATTTTCCAAATGAAGTGTGAGCAATGTTAACAAATTATTTACAAAACGAATTGTTAATACGGACAGAATAATTATATTTGCCGCATATTATTTTCTATTTAT
>CAYNHC010000228.1:2176-5885 GCA_964396705.1 uncultured Paludibacter sp. | reverse complement strand
AGCCACGAAACATTTGGCTTCTGAGTAGGCGACGTAAGCACCTCAACCTGGTCGCCATTATTGAGTACATATTTTATCGGTAAATTTTTACCGTTAACCTTTGCTCCTACACACTTTGAACCCAACCCTGAATGGATAGAGAATGCAAAATCGAGCGCTGTGGCACCTTTGGGCAATTTATGTAAATCGCCGTTGGGAGTAAACACAAAAACTTCCTTATCATAAAGATCTAACCTGAACTCGTCCATAAAATCAACAGCATTCAGTTCGGGATTTTCAAGAATCTCCCGAATGCTTTTCAACCAGTCATCCATGCCCGATTCACCTTTGATACCCTTGTATTTCCAGTGTGCTGCCAAACCTTTCTCAGCAACTTCATCCATCCTTACAGTTCGAATCTGAACTTCAACCCATTTTCCCTGAGGTCCTAAAACAGTGGTATGCAAACTTTCATAACCATTTGATTTAGGGATAGAAAGCCAGTCGCGCAACCGTTTGGGATTGGGTTGATACATATCGGCAACAATAGAATAAGCCTGCCAACAAGCCGCTTTTTCCTTTTCAGTTGCCACATCAAAAATGATACGGATAGCAAATAAATCGTATATATTTTCGAATGGTGTGTTTTGCTTTTTGATTTTATTGTAAATCGAATGAATTGATTTTGTACGACCTTTAATTTCGAAATCGTAACCAAGTTCACTCAGTTTTTCCTTGAGCGGAGTAATAAACTCATAAATAAATTTATCGCGCGAACGCTTCGTTTCATTTAATTTATAAGCAATTTCTTTATAAATTTCACGATTTGTATGCTTTAAAGACAGATCTTCCAATTCGGTTTTTATGGCATACAGACCCATGCGATGAGCCAGTGGAGCATATAAAAAAGAACATTCACGGGCAATACTCTGTTTGGTCTCTTCCGGAAAATCGTCGAGCGTGCGCATCAAGTGAAGCTGTTCGGCAATAATAATCAAAATAACCCTGATGTCTTCGGCAAAAGTGAGTAATAACTTTCTGAAATTTTCGGTTTCGAGTGAGGTGTTTCGTTGGTATAACTCCCTCACTCTCAAAATTCCATTAATTATCGTACTTGCCTGAGAATGAAAATGCAGCTCAACCTGTTCGATACTTAACAGCTTGTTCTCAACCAAATCGTGCAATAAAATACTTACAACAGCAGCTTTTCCAAGTCCTATTTCGCTTAAAACTATTTCTATAACACTTAATTTGTCGCTTACAGTAAGCCCTTTATGATTTTTATTGAACTTATTACCATTATAATATTCCGAGAGAAGTTTTTTCAGAACTTTTCTTTCGTCAAAGGAAAAAAGTTGCGGATATTCACGCAAAAATTTCCGGTAATGAAAATGCAAAGGCAGATCGCTTATTTTTGCCATATTTGGAGTCCTATTTTAACAAGTCAGTATTGCTTTGTGCGAATATAAAAATCACAAACAACTTCAACTGATTTTAAATTATTTAAAATAAACAGTGTTGCAAATATACAACACTAAATAAAAAGTCCCTAACTATTTCATGTGCAAATTCTGACAAAAAGCATTTTGAGATGAAAAACCGGAAAATAATTTAAAAAAACAGTCTAATTAATATGGAGTATTGAATTTTCTTTTCTAAATTTGCAGACTGAAAAAACACAATCAGTAATTACTGAAATAAATTTCGAATAAAATAATATTTTTCATCGGGAAAGTTAAATAAAAAAAAGATATTTTAGCATGAAAACAACTATTAAAATCCTTCTGGCTATCTCCATTGTATTACTTGGATATATGTGCATAAAAAGCGTAATGACTCCTATTCAATTTGACCAGGAGAAAGAAAAACGCGAAAAAGAGGTTATACAACGATTGGTGGATATCCGAAAAGCAGAATTAGAATTCAGAGATCAAAAAGGTGGATTTACTACAAGTTTAGACACGCTTGTTATGTTCCTGAAATCAGCCAAGAAGAAATTTGTAATGAAAGAAGGATCATTGACAGACAAACAACTTGAATCAGGATTAACCGAAGCACAGGCTGCTCAAATTGTACGCAAAGGTGTTAAATCAGAAATTATAGCCAGTGGCTTAGAAGGTTTCCGTCGTGACACCATCTACGGTCCTGTAATTGAAGCTTTATTTTCAGGACAATATACTTTAGAAACAATCGATAATCTGGCTATCATCCCTTATTCTAATAATGAAAAATTCGAAGTTAAAATAAACAACAGCTACTTTAATTCGTCTCAAATCCAGATTCCATTATTCGAAGCTTCAGCACATTACAAAACATATTTATCTGATTTAAATCATCAGGAAATGTTGAATATTATCGATGAAAGAGTTAAATTAGAAAAATATCCTGGTTTGAAAGTAGGGTCAATAGATGAACCAAACAATTTTGCCGGAAACTGGGAATAAATGGCTTTCAATGCATTTGTTAAATCATGAATCAAACAGTGCAAAACAATAATTACGGTTTATCCATCCGATTTTCTTCGGATGGATTTTCTTTATTTATTACCGACGAAAATCATAACATTATCTCAAAAAAAACAGTTTCGTCCAATATCTTTCATTTGAATGAAACAGAAATAATCGATTTATTTTCGAAGGAGCCGGAATTACAATTGAATTATAAAACTGTCCGATTGATTTGCGAAACAAACACATATACTATCATCCCTTATTTGTTTTTCAAAAAGGAACAAATTACTGAAATGCTAAAATTTCAGCATCCCGAAATGCAGAAAAGTGATGTCGTTCTTTCTAATTTCCTCGAAGCCTGGGATGCTGTCAATATCTTTTCGATCCCAAAATCACTTTCTGTGGTTTTACAACAATTTTTACCTGAAATAACCATTGAACATCATATCACAACGTTTCTTACAGACTACATTGCCATGTTGAATGAAAAATCCGTGCATATCTGGATTCGTACAAATGAGATGGATGTGGTTGTACTCAATGGTAACAATCTACAGTTAATCAACTGTTTTGATTATAACACAGCCGAAGATTTCACCTATCATACAATCAACACCATTCAGCAGCTCGGATTTAACCCCGATGAATGCAAAGTATTTTTGTATAATTCTGAAAAAGGTCATGAATACAATCAGCTGATTGGAAAATTCGTGAAAGACTGCCAAACTAAAGCTTAACCCATAATGAGAATAATCAGCGGAACATTTAAAGGCAGAAGAATTAGCCCTCCGGGCAATTTGGATGCCCGACCTACTACCGATTTTGCTAAAGAAGGTTTGTTTAATCTTTTGAATAATCAGATTGATTTCGAAGGAATTGATGTGCTCGATTTATTTGCAGGTACCGGAGGAATTGGCATTGAATTCGTTTCAAGGGGCTGTAATTCGGTGATTTCTATCGATGCCAATGACAAACAATGTTCGTTTATACGAAAAATTTGCAACGACCTTAAAATTGACAATCTTACTGTTATAAGAACAGATTCACTCAGGTTTATTGCATCTTGCCACAGTTCGTTCGATATGATTTTTGCCGATCCGCCCTACGAACTTAAACAATTGCCAGAAATACCTGACATGATTTTTTCGCATCATCTACTTAAACCTGAAGGGCTTTTTGTACTTGAACATTCCTCTAAAAATAATTTTGCAAACCATCCTAATTTTACAAGCCATCGTAATTATGGCAATGTAAACTTCAGCTTCTTCGAAAACAAATAA
>CAYNHC010000228.1:0-2076 GCA_964396705.1 uncultured Paludibacter sp. | reverse complement strand
TCCTGACACTGTCAAAATTCAACACAACAAACAATTTTTCCTGTTGGCATACGCTTTGTAAAATCAAAAAACGTAACAGAGAAAAAACATAAAAAATAATCATATTAAATTACTCAAAAATCATGGGAAAAATTATTGGAATTGACTTAGGAACCACAAACTCTTGTGTTTCTGTAATGGAAGGTAACGAACCTATCGTTATTGCCAACAACGAAGGTAAAAGAACTACCCCTTCGGTGATAGGTTTTGTTGATGGTGGCGAACGCAAAGTGGGTGATCCTGCTAAACGTCAGGCCATTACGAACCCTACTAAAACTGTATTCTCGATCAAACGTTTTATGGGCGAAAGCTACGATCGTTTGACAAAAGAAATTGGACGCGTACCATTTAAAGTGGTAAGAGGTGATAACAACACAGCCCGTGTTGATATTGATGGCCGGTTATATTCTCCACAGGAAATTTCGGCAATCATTTTGCAAAAAATGAAAAAAACTGCCGAAGAATACCTCGGACAGGAAGTTACTGATGCTGTTATTACAGTACCTGCTTATTTCAGCGACTCACAACGTCAGGCTACCAAAGAAGCCGGCGAAATTGCAGGTTTGAATGTAAGACGTATTGTTAACGAACCAACTGCTGCTGCATTGGCTTATGGTTTGGATAAAACCAACAAAGACATGAAAATTGTAGTGTTCGACTGCGGTGGTGGTACACACGACGTTTCTGTTCTTGAACTTGGCGATGGTGTATTCGAAGTGAAATCGACAGATGGTGATACTCACTTGGGTGGTGATGACTTCGACCACAGAATTATCGATTGGTTGGTTACTGAATTTAAAAACGAAAACAGCGGCATCGACCTGAGCAAAGACCCAATGGCATTGCAACGTTTGAAAGAAGCTGCCGAAAAAGCAAAAATTGAACTTTCGAATACCACGTCTTCGGAAATCAATTTACCTTATATTATGCCTGTTGATGGTGTGCCACGTCACCTGGTTCGCACCCTGACTCGTGCAAAATTTGAGCAATTGATTGACGATTTAATTCAAAAAACAATTGAACCATGTCGTACTGCTTTGAAAAATGCAGGATTGACCATCAATGATATCAACGAAGTAATTCTTGTAGGAGGTTCAACACGTATCCCTGCTATTCAGGCTGCAGTAGAAAAATTCTTCGGAAAAGCTCCATCAAAGGGTGTAAATCCTGATGAAGTGGTAGCTATTGGTGCAGCAATTCAGGGTGGTGTACTTACAGGCGAAGTTAAAGATGTATTGTTGCTCGATGTAACTCCACTTTCTTTAGGAATCGAAACAATGGGTGGTGTAATGACCAAATTGATTGAATCGAACACAACAATTCCTACCAAGAAATCGGAAACATTTACAACTGCTGTTGACAATCAACCTTCAGTAGAGATCCACGTGTTACAGGGTGAACGTCCTACAGCTGTTCACAATAAATCGTTAGGTCGGTTCCACTTAGACGGAATTATGCCTGCCCGCCGTGGTGAGCCTCAGGTTGAAGTGACTTTCGACATTGATGCTAACGGGATTCTTCATGTTTCGGCCAAAGATAAAGCTACCGGAAAACAACAAAGTATCCGTATAGAAGCATCTTCAGGTTTGAGCGATGCAGAAATCAAACGTATGAAAGACGAAGCTGCTGCCAATGCAGAAAGTGATGCTAAAGAAAAAGAACGTATCGACAAGCTGAACCATGCCGACTCATTGATTTTCCAGACAGAAAAACAGTTGACCGAATTTGGTGACAAATTGCCAGCAGACAAAAAAGGTCCTATCGAAGCTGCTCTTGCTAAACTGAAAGAAGCACACAAAGCTCAGGATATACCGGGAATTGATGCAGCAACAGCCGAATTGAATGCTGTATTCCAGGCAGCAAGCCAGGAAATGTACAATGCTCAAAATGCACAGGGCGGACAACAAGCCGGACCACAGGATTTTGGCGGCCAGCAACAAAGTTCAAGCGACAATAAACAAGGTGATGTAACTGATGTTGATTTTGAAGAAGTAAAATAAGCCGCTGCGCGGATTAATTATTTCGCGTTTAAGGTTT
>CAYNHC010000227.1:0-5887 GCA_964396705.1 uncultured Paludibacter sp. | reverse complement strand
AATAGATATTCCCTACTCCTTTATCTATTTTAAGTTTTATTTTCTTTGAGAGCGTGTTCCATTCCTTCTCATCACATGTAAGGGAAACAAGAGCTGTACCTTTAAGATTATTCACATAAACATCAATTCTACCTTTTCCTTTTACTCTGGCTTCGAATTTAGCAGGAATCTGTTTGCTAAAATCAGCTCCGCGGACCATGATACATTGTTTGTCTGATTTTCCTTTGGCAACCATATTGCCCACATTACCAACAGCTTCGAACTGGACTTGCCCCGAAGTGCCTGCAGTAGTTTCTGCTTGCTGAAGAACGAATGGATTTAAAGGGTTAAGTTGTGAAGGACCTTTAAAAGTTGCTTTGCCCATAGGGATATTCACATTCTCTTCATCCACCTGCATTTCTTCGATACCCACATTACGATACCCACCTTTAGTGCCAAAATAATCCTGTAAATACATGGCATGGTAAGCAAGATAATATTTCTCTTTAAACTTGAACAGGTGCGTGTGATTGTTTGTCAAAGGACCCACATTAACGTCACCAGTATTCTTAAAGTAATTATCGCGATACTTCCAACTATCCGGATTTAAGGGTGTTTTACTCGTCATATAGGACATACTGCATTGGGTTGGTTTATCAATATTCGTATAAGGCCATTCAGTACGTTCTTTCCAACTTGTATTAAAGGTATACACCCAGGTTCCATTGATAAAATTTAGTTCGCTTGCCTCAAAAAAATAAGGAGCGGGAATCTTAGCAATATTGCCAGACAAACTGATCATATCTGCTCCTAATTTAACGATATGGGAAATACCTGGCATATAATCTGTTTTAGGCGTTCCCCCTCCAAAAGCCAGCCAGCCTGTACCTTTGTCGTCAATCACAACTCCGGGATCGAATGGAGCATCGCATTCCACTCCCGGGACAGAGCGGTCGACTATGTTCTTTCCTAATGGATCTTTCCAAGGACCAACAGGAGAGGTGGAAGTAATCATGGCTGAGCCGATACCGCTATTGGAGTAATACAAATAAAAGTGCGTCTTACCGTCCGCTTCCAGTCTGGATGTAATGGAAGGCGCCCAAGAATTCTGAGTCCATGGTGCCAGCTCGGCAGTATTTATGATACCATGATAAGTCCAGTTGACCATATCATCGGAAGACATCATGACCAGTGTACGGATATGCTCATATGAATTTTTTCCATCCTTTCCTACATGCTCATACTGTTGATGATCATTCGTGGCATACACATAAATTCTTCCATTGTATTCTACAGCTGTTGGGTCGGCCGTAAACATAAAATCTAATAATGGATTTGCATCATTGGAGGTAAGTTTCGGCGAAACATTTGCGAATTTTTCTGCCAGGTTTTCTTTAACCTTTTTCGGTTTACCTGCATGAGTCCGAGCTTCTGCAGATTCACTGCCTCCCAAAAATGCCATAATAACGGCTGTGCTTAATAATACTTTTTTTCTAAACATACTTTATTTTATTTTATTTTATTTTATTTTATTTTATTTTATTTTATTTTATCCAAAAAAAAAATGGATACTCGTTAAGGATTAATTGAGTTAATCCAGTTTCATTGCTTAAAGCTTTATATTGTGTTGTAGAAGCTCCACCATCACCACTTGAACAGTGTCACTCCTTGAATTTCACTCAACTTTTCTAGATAACCATACCTTCATTGTCCCAACTCCTCTGTTTGACCATGTATAATAGGGTATAAAAATCGGCTTGTCAGTTCCTTTTAACCCGTCTATATTGCCTTTAAGAATGTTAACTTGGTTAGATAAAATATTTTTGTTCTCAACAAAAAATTCATCATTGTCATGAATGGTCATTTCAGATAATTTCCCGGTATTGTCAATCTGTTCTGTACAATAAACAATAGGACCATATTCAAGAGCGACGAGGTCTTTGTTTGATTGTACTTTTTCATTGGTAATAACACGTCGGACATTCATGGGAATTGACCATTCGATTTTATCTCCCTTGCTCCAGTTTCTTTTTATTTCAAGATAACCGTTATTCATTGTCAGGTTTTCGTTCTTACCATTAATCTTCAGATTCATTGTTCCTGAATTTTCTCCTATGTATTGATAAAGGGTACCGGGAACAGGCTTATTCACTGCCCATCCGGGAATGCGGAGCTTTAAGGTAAAAGCTGCGGTTTTCTCCGGATTAACTTCAATATTAACCTGTCCATTCCATGGATATCCTGTTTGTTGTTTTACTTCAACCTTTGTATTCCCTACAGTTAACTTCGCTTGATTAGACATAAAAAGATTGATATATAAATCATTTTTATGAGTAGCATAAACGAGCCCTGGTACTGAAGGCAAGAACCTGATTAAATTGGTTGGGCAACAAGAACACTCAAACCAGGACTGGCGGGTACACGAACCATGGTTAAAAGTATATTTGGCATCCGATTCCAATGGATTTGGATAGAAAAATTTATTCCCACTCAAAGAAATACCAGCAAGCAATCCGTTATACAATGTTCTTTCAATAATGTCGTAATATTTTGATTCACCAGTCAGAAGAAATAATCTATGGTTCCAATATACATTACCAATAGCAGCACAAGTCTCGTTATATGCCGTGAGATTGGGTAGTTCATAATTATCTCCGAAAGCTTCTCCTTCATGTCTCGAGCCGATACCTCCTGTAATATACATTTTCTTGTTGACCATATTTTCCCATAGCTTATGCACAGCATTCAGATAAGCCGGATCTTTATAGATGGCAGCAATGTCAGTCATCCCTGCATACATGTATACGGCTCTTACTGCATGTCCAACTGCTTCTTCCTGTTTAACAACAGGCAAGTGATCCTGGTTGGAGCTTCCATACAATTGATGAGTCGTTGGATCTCCTCTCCAGTCCAGATAAAGTTTTGCCAGTTCAAGATACTTTTCATTTTTAGTAATATGATAGAGTTTGATTAATCCCGTTTCAACAATCTGGTGCCCCGGCGGAATTCGAAGCTTACCAGAGCCGAAGGTAGCCACCAGCAAGTCAGCATTTTTAATGGCGATATTTAAAAAATTTCTTTTGCCCGTGGCGATGTAATGTGCCGATGCAGCTTCAAAAAGATGTCCGCTATTGTATAACTCATGGCTCGCACTTTCTCCAGCCCATCGTTTCCCTGCCGGTTTATACCAATCTGCGGGAGAAGTTGTCGGATCTATGGTCATCCAGGTAGTAATATATCCATCTTTCTCCTGTCCGATTTTAATAATGGCGATAATGGAATCAAGGTAGGCAAGAAGAACAGGATTAGGGTTGCTGATAAGCGAATAAGAAGCTCCTTCTATGATCTTATATAAGTCCGAATCATCCCAGGGCATTTTTCCGCGCACCTTGCCTTTTTTCATTCCACCGGCGATAAGAAAACTTTCCATTCGCCCTTCTTTTGAACATTTATCAAAAGCATAAGGAATGGTAGTATTCTGAATGACCTTAATTTTGGGTAGCCAGAAACTATCGGTCAATACTACATTTTGAATCTTTACTGCCTTGATAGGGTAATCGCTATACTTTGTTTGTGCTTTTGTACAAGCAACAATAAATATTGATACTAAGAGAAAAATAAAATTTTTCATTGATTTGTATTTAGTTGAAAATTTATTTAGTAACTTTTTTTTGCCATTTATCAGGTTAAGAAATCCTATCCTGCTATTTAACCGGCGTAAATTTGTACAGAACCACGCCATGCATCGGAACCTTCACCGAAAGAGCCTCTTTGTCCGCATGGATTGTTGTAATATCTTGCTGACGCCAAAGATCACGCACCTTTTGCTTTCCTGAAATACCAAGCTTTTCCAGATCCTTGTAAGAGATATCCACTTTCTCCAGACCGAAATTGCAAAAGCCTACTGCACGACTGCCATCTTCTAATTCTTTTACATAAATACGCAGATCTCCGATAGTCTGAACACAGGTAGCCTGTATGCCAAGAGCATCCTGATTAACAGCAATCACTTCATCGTTTGTCAATAAATTCAGGGTAAAGTCATCCAGCTTTTCCAAATCGCAACCCAGTAGCAGAGGCGTAGAGAAAAGGCTCCAAAGGCTGAAGTGAAGATACTGCTCGTCTGGTCTAAGCAAGGTCGGATGAAGGTTACCCCAGCCTACATGTCCTACAACCAGCATGTCCGCATCATTCCAGTTACCGGGTTTAGCCCAGGCTGCAGACTGCTCATGAGCTAATGCAATGCCTTTAACGTTGGACCAGTTGTCCGTTATATCATTCGTTGTACGCCAGGAGTTTCCGCCTACCGAATCGCCCCATTTCCAAACATCCGACATTCCGTATTGACACAGGCTGAAAACAATGTCGCGGGGCTGCTGACGGATATACTCTCCCATTATTTTGTATGGTTTGACGGCGGTAGACAATTGATAACCACCATTGTAAGAAATGGAGACTACTTTGCTTGGGTCGTTGTCAGGTATTCCATTTACCGCTCCTCCATAGCTGCACCAATCGTATTTCAAATAATCGAAACCCCATTTGGCAAAAGTTTCAGCATCTTGCTTTTCATAGCCATAACTGCCGGTACCGCCATCACAGGTCCAGGGACCGGGACTGGAATAGATGCCAATCTTCAAACCGAGACCATGTACATAGTCTGTCAGGGCTTTCATATCTCCAAACCTTTTATTAGGAACTATATTACCGGCCTCGTCCCGCAGCTTGCCTTGCAGGTCGGGATCATTCGAATCGCGGTTATTTTGCCAGTACCCGTCAATATTTACATAATCCCATCCGTAGTTTATAAGTCCGGTTTTCACCATTGCTTCCGCAGCGCGCTTAACTTTATCACCAGAAACTTCTCCAGCGAAACAATTCCAACTATTCCAACCCATTGGCGGGGTAAGTGCAATTTTATCACCACAGATAATGCGTAAACTTTTTTCGGCTATACCTTTTGCGTTCTTTGCCTTCAATTGAATAACGTAAGTGCCGGCTTTTACAAGCTTACCAGTGATAACTCCTGTTTTTTGATCCAGTTTTAGTCCCTGAGGCAAGCCGGTAACCTGAAAGCTCATTGGCCGGATTCCAGTGGCAGGTATCCTGAACTGAAACGGAGATCCCGGGCGGACACCGAAAACGCTTGCGCTATTAATCTTCGGTTTTGCCGATGGCTTAGGGGTAAGAATGTAGGGCTCACTTGGGACAGGATAATAAGTAGTGAAACTTTCTACACCAGCCGCCTCAAATTTTGCATCTCCCCAGTTGGCATGATCGCTGCTGTTACCGTTTCCTCCTTCTGTTACCACCAGCCCAAGTTTTTTCACACCCGAAAGTTTTACATTACATGGCCGAGCAGTATCGCCTTCATGCATTACACCGCTCGACCAAAGCTTCGCTCCATCGCCGTATACAATAAACTCTACGGCGGGTTGACGCCCTTTCACCTCATCATCAATGCCAACCTGCGCGGTAAACGAATTTGCCTTACCATCGAGCTGAATAAAAAGAGAACTTTCCGCATGCGTCCCGAAGCCACGCTCAAAGGTTTTGCCTGCGATGGTCATGATGTTGTCATCAACCGTCTTGTTTTTTTTAGGTAGGCCCCAGCCCTGTGTAGTTGGGCTGAGATCCAGTTGATCTAACCAAACAGTTTGTGCGGAAAGATTACCGCTAACGATTAGCAGTAAAATAATTTTATAAAAATGTTTAAGCCTCATTTTTTGTTTTGTTTTGTTTGAAACAATAAATTTTACATCCATTGTTTCGTTGAGAATTCTTTAAGGTAAATCTGTGACTCCTAAAAGTCACAGATTTTTCAAATTCAGTTCCAATGCCAGATACTCTGCAAAACTGTATTATCATTTAATCAGAACATCTATACCTGCTGATATAATTAATTTTA
>CAYNHC010000226.1:0-5910 GCA_964396705.1 uncultured Paludibacter sp. | reverse complement strand
CGTGCGAATAAATCATACTTTTGTTATTTAGTTAGTATAAAAAATAGTTTGATATTTATGTTCTGAATTTGAGTGCAAAAGTACTCAATTTTTGTTGTTTTGCAATGGATAATTTACAAATATAATCGAGTTGTTTTCAGAATTTAAAACCTGTAAAATTACGATTTTGTGCCTTTGATTTTAATTTTGAGAAAAATTATTTTGAAAATTGAAGTTTATAATATTAATTGGTTTTGTGAATTTTAAATAATTTATCGTATCTACCGATATAACAGCATATTACTGTATTGTTTTTAGAGTTTTAAAAATTTTGTATATTAATACGATATTATTAAAGAAAAATTTCTTCAATAGAAAATATTGATTACATTTGCACGCAAAAAATTAATAAAAAATTCAAACATTTAAGACATGAATTTAGGATTTAAATTCATCCGAAATTCACATAAACTAACAGTAATGAAAGAAATAAAATTCAGTCTCGTTTATCGCGATATGTGGCAATCGTCAGGGAAATATGTTCCCCGAATGGATCAATTAGTGCAGGTTGCTCCCTTAATAATTGAAATGGGTTGTTTTGCACGTGTCGAAACCAATGGTGGCGCTTCGGAGCAGGTTAATCTTTTATTCGGCGAAAACCCGAATGCTTCGGTTCGCGCATTTACAAAACCATTTAATGATGCCGGAATTCAAACACACATGCTCGACCGCGGATTGAACGGCATCAGAATGAACCCGGTTCCTGCGGATATTCGTGAATTGATGTATAAAGTGAAAAAAGCGCAGGGTGTTGATATTACCCGAATTTTTTGCGGCTTGAATGATGTACAAAATATTATTCCATCTATAAAATGGGCAAAAGCAGCTGGTATGATCGCTCAGGCAACTCTATGTATTACACATTCTGAAATACATACCGCTGATTATTATATAAATATGGCTGAAGAACTCATTGCTGCGGGTGCTGATGAAATTTGCCTGAAAGATATGGCAGGAATCGGAAGACCGGATACTTTAGGTAGAATAGTAAAAACTGTAAAAACGGATCATCCAGATATCATTATGCAATATCACGGTCATTCAGGTCCGGGCCTTTCGATGGCTTCTATGCTCGAAGTTGCAAAAGCCGGTATCGATTATTTGGATGTTGCAATGGAACCACTTTCGTGGGGAATGGTTCATCCCGACGTTATTTCAGTGCAAGCCATGCTGAAAGATGCCGGATTTAAAGTGCCCGAAATCAATATGAATGCCTATATGAAAACCCGCAAAATGACACAAAGTTTTGTGGATGATTTTCTGGGTTACTTTATTGATGACCGAAATAAATTTATGAGTTCATTGCTGGTTGGCTGTGGTTTGCCCGGTGGAATGATGGGGTCATTAATGGCTGATTTAAAAGGAGTTCACGCTGGAATTAACACATTTCTTAAAAACATTGGTAAAACTGAACTCAGTGAAGATGACCTATTAGTAAAACTTTTTGAGGAAGTAAAATTCATTTGGCCAAAATTAGGTTACCCGCCATTGGTTACTCCGTTCAGTCAATATGTGAAAAATGTTGCGCTTATGAATGTAATGTCGATACTAAAAGATCAGCCAAGGTGGACTATGATAGATAAAAATGCCTGGGATATGATTTTGGGTAAAGCCGGAAAATTACCCGGTAAACTCGATCCCGAAATTGTTGAATTGGCTAAAGAAAAAAAATACGAATTTTTTACCGGTAATCCACAGGACAATTACCCGAATGAATTGCCCAAATATATTGCTGAAATGAAGGATTTGCATTGGGACAGGGGTCAAGATGATGAAGAACTTTTTGAATTTGCAATGCACGACAAACAATATCGTGATTTTAAATCGGGTGAAGCAAAAAACCGGTTTGACAAAGAACTTGAAAATGCAATTAAGGAGAAATTCTCAAAAACGGATATTCAAATGCCGGATGTTAAAGCATTTATGTATCCAAATGCCGAGCCTGTAATTTCGACAGTTGCAGGTACTGTAATATGGGAACTTGATTTTGTTGACCATTCTATTGAGCCTGTGAATGGAAAAATAATGAAAGAAAATGAACATTTATGTACAATTCAAACAAAATACGGATTGGAGAATATTCAAAGTTTCTGCAATGGTAGAATTGTGAGAGTTTTGAAAAAACAGGGTGAATTGGTGTCAAAAGGTGAAAAAATATGCTTAATAGAAGGGATAAGACCCGTGAATAACAACTAATTGTAATAATGATTTGAAAATTTAAAAATTTCTTTGTAGCGATTATTCATTTTTTTTTTTAATGCGTTACTATTTTTATCTTCATATAAATTAATAAGTTCGTAAAAAGAGCTTGCCAATTGAATTGACAAGCTCTTTTTTAAATTTATCTTCTGGTGTTTTTGCAAAAAAACTTACTGTAAAAATTTCCATGCCAGCCACGCCAAACCACTCACACCTGTTCCCAATGCTTTTTCGTCAATCCTGAATGTTGAACTATGCAAACCACCTGTATTTTGATTTGACTCACCTTTTACGCCAAAACGATAAAAACACCCCGGATATTTTTGTGAAAAGAAACTGAAATCTTCGGAAGTCATTCTCAAATCCAATTCACGAATATTTTCTATTCCTACTAATTCTGTTGCAAATTCACGGGCTTTAGCAGTGACTTCTTTATTGTTTACTACACACGGATAACCGTCAGGAATTTCAATGTCGGCAGTACAACCATAGGCCGAAGTAGTTTCATTTATTATTCGGCAAATATGTTCCTTTGCTTCTGCACGCCATTTCTCGTCAACTGTTCGGAAAGTACCCGATAACAATACTTCAGAAGGAATAATATTTTGAGCGCCATCAGCCACTAACCGACCAAAAGTAAGTACCATGGGAGTCAAAGGATTACACAATCGGCTCTTGACTTGCTGAAGTGATACCAGGGTTTGGGCTGTCGCCAGAATTGTATCGTTACATAAGTGAGGCAATGCTCCGTGCCCACCTTTCCCATGAATTTTCAGATGAATCTCGTCAGCAGAAGCCATAATCATACCTTCTTTAAATCCCATTGTGCCAGTAGGATAATCGACTGAAACATGCTGAGCTATAATCAATTCAGGTTCAATTTCATCGAAAATACCATCTTCGAGCATCAGTCGTGCACCACCGGGTGCTTTTTCTTCGCCGGGTTGAAAAACCAACAAGATTGTTCCTTCGAAAGTATCGCGAATTTCCATCAATATTTTTGCAGCGCCAAGTAAACAAGCAGTATGGGCATCGTGCCCACAAGCATGCATAACGCCATCGTTCATTGACTTGTACGGAATATCAACCACTTCGCAAACCGGCAATGCATCAAAATCAGCTCGTAATGCTATCACCTTTTTTTGAGGATTGCGGCCTTCTATTTTTCCTAAAATACCTGTTCCGGCAATGCCTGACCGAAAAGGAATACCCATTTTAGCAAGCTGTTCCTGAATAAAAACCGAGGTTTCAAACTCCTGAAACGACAACTCGGGATGAGCGTGAAGATGTTGGTAGCAATCTGTTGCAAATGAAGATGTTTCATCTGCCAACTTTTCAATTATTGACTTCATATTATATGCTTATTAAACCACAAAGGTAGTTAATTTTTAATCTTTGGTACAAATTTTGAATAAGGAACAAACGATATAAGAAATTAAAATATTTATATTTAACTAAATTTAAACTGTAAATTAAAAGTTTTGTGTATTAAGACAGACATTTTTTATACTTTTGCATTCAGTAAATTCAAAAAAACAAAATAAATAATTTTAAAAATATAGTTTATAGAATATGAAAAAATATAGTTTACTATTAATGGTAATGGTTCTTTCCTTTACCGCTTTTGCACAAAAACCTGTAATCGATTTTGAAATCAAAACTTATGATTTTGGGAAAATTAAAGAAGAAGATGGAAAAGCAACTTATGTTTTTAATTTCACAAACAAGGGAAATGTTCCTTTAGTAGTTAATCGGGTTCAGGCTTCATGCGGTTGTACAACTCCAACCTGGACCAAAGAACCTATTGAACCAGGTAAAAAAGGGTCAATTACTGTCACTTACAATCCTGCAGGCCGACCAGGTGTTTTCACAAAATCAATTACTGTTTACAGCAACGCCGCCGATGAGCAAAGTAGTCTGTTGATAAAGGGCGAAGTTCTTTCCAATCAAAACAATGCTCAAGTAAATGAGTATTCGGTATCTATGGGAGATTTAAAGCTGAAATCGAAAATGGTTCAAATGAATAATATCGACAAAGGAAAATCTCAAATTCGTGTATTAGATATTAAAAACAGCGGAAATGCCAACCTTAAAGTGGCAGTTGAAAATTTACCGAACTATTTAATGGCAGATGTTTCGCCCGACATTTTGAGACCTAATGAAATAGGTAAAATTACATTTACACTCAATTCTAAAATTTGCTCACAATGGGGTCCTGTTACCGATGATGTTTATATCTCTTTAAACGGACAAAGAAAATTCAGCGATGATAATCAGATAAAGATATTTGGAAATATAATTGAAAATTTCAGCACAATGTCTTTGGAACAGAAACAAAAAGCACCTATTTTGGAAATAAAAGAACGTGTTTTCAATATGGGCGAAATAAAACAGGGAACAAAAAAGACAATTAAAATAAAAATCGGAAATAAAGGAATTAACGCTTTAGAAGTAAGAAGAGTAATAAATAACAATAAAGATGTTAAAGTTCAACCGGTCAAATTATCTATAGCAAGTGGACGGGTAATGGAATTGAGTATAACAATTGACTCAACAAACTTAAACGAAGGTGACTATAAAAAATCAATCACTATACAAACCAATGATCCAGATAATAGTTTTGTGTTGTTGGTTATGAACTGGAAAGTAAAAAAGTAAACTGCTCACATAAAAATCTCTAAAAGCCAGGATTAAGTTTTATTCTTGGCTTTTATTTTAATACTAAATTTCAAAATATAACTATAGTGCATTACAAACATCATCATCCCGAGAATGACCCTGCATTTAAAGGTTTGACTGTGAATGAAGGCGTAGAATCACTTCCAACAGTAAATCCATACAGAAAAGCCCGACAAAAGAAGAAACAATTGACTGTTTCAGATTATGTCGAAGGAATTATAAATGGTGAAATATCCATTTTGAGTCAGGCGGTAACTTTAGTCGAAAGTTCGTTGCCCGAACATCAGGAAATTGCTCAACAAGTTATAGAAAAATGCCTTCCACATACAGGAAATTCAATACGTGTGGGCATAACCGGTGTACCAGGAGCAGGTAAAAGCACTTTTATTGAAGCACTCGGAATGAATTTGGTACGTGCAGGACACAAACTCGCAGTCTTGGCTATCGATCCAAGCAGCGAACGATCCAAAGGTAGCATTCTGGGCGATAAAACCCGAATGGAAGAACTTTCAGTTGCTAAAAATGCATTTATACGTCCCTCACCTTCAGCCGGTTCGCTGGGTGGTGTAGCGCGCAAAACCCGCGAAAGCATTGTGTTGTGCGAAGCTGCCGGTTTTGATACCATTTTTGTTGAAACGGTAGGAGTGGGTCAATCAGAAACTGCGGTTCATTCCATGGTCGATTTCTTTTTGCTCATTCAATTGTCGGGTGCCGGCGATGAACTTCAGGGCATTAAACGTGGGATTATGGAAATGGCCGATGGAATTGCTATCAACAAATGCGATGGATTGAACGTGGACAAAGCCAATATTGCAAAAGTTCAATATCAAAATGCGATTCACTTATTTCCGCAACCGGCATCGGGTTGGTCCCCCGAAGTAATTACCTGTTCGTCAGTAGAACTTACTGGCATTAAAGAAGTTTGGGAAATGGTGGAAAGATTCATTCAATATGTTACAGAGAATGGATATTTAAAATTAAAAAGAAACGATC
>CAYNHC010000225.1:0-5999 GCA_964396705.1 uncultured Paludibacter sp. | reverse complement strand
CATTGAACGCGATGGAGAACTTCATAAACGAGGTTATGTTGATTTGGTGGTTTATAGTTTGTTGAAGAAAGATTTTGAAAAGCATTGAGGGTTGATTCTAATAACTATTATTATACTACCTCCGAAAAACTTCAACTAACGATTAAATTTTTTATAAACATAAAAAATTTAACGTATATTTGCATATTTCATCATTAAAATCTTAAATTACATAATCACATGAAAAAAAGAATCTATTATTTCATGATGGTTCTTCTGTTTTTTGCAACAAATTTTTGTGCTGCTCAGGAGCATCATCTTGTTATCCGTCTTAAAGATGGAACTTCCAACTTGCTAAAAATAAGCTCAATAAAAAAAATGGTTTTTGATACTGGCATGTTGAACATAGATATAACAAATGGAACAAATGCGGTATTTGCCAATAACAATATTAGTCAGATACATTTTGAGTTTACTACCGACAACGTCGAGCCGTCAAATAACATTAAAGTATTTGCATATCCAAACCCAACCACAGGGATAGTGTTTTTTAAAGGATTAAATAACGAAATGGTCAATATGCGTATATTTAATATGAGTGGTGTGCAAGTATTCTCATCACGCATCAATGCTTCGGTTGAATCATTGGATATCAGCTTCTTGCCTAAGGGTATTTATTTTATAAGCATGAACAATGAACAATTAAAACTTATAAAACTATGAAAATACCCTCATTATTGATTTTATTGTGTTTTTCTGCAATTGCAGTAGCTCAAGACTCTTTGTTCTTTTACCGATCGGGCGATATTATTTACCGAAATTCAACAAACGCCATCGACAGTGTTTCGTTTTTGCCACCCGACTATTATGCTAAATACCGCTCAAATATTGTATTCAGCTACCTGAGTCAGGAAACAACTTTAACAAAATTTGCACAAATGGTTCAGATTGCTGGATATGAGAAAGAGCTTGATAATAAGACAATTTGGGTGCCCGTAAACAGTGCTTTGAGTCAAATAAATTTATCGGACACCACTTTGGTTAAACAAATTGTAAACAACCACATTTCTCCAAATATTATTTATCCAAATGCTGATGGAAGTAATTTAACTGTGAATATGACAAATAACAAACGTTATATTTTACAAAAAACGAATGAAAATCTAACGCTTGACGGTAAAATAATATTGACAATTAACAACCTTGTAGCAAGGTCTGTAATTCACACCTTAAATGATTATGTTCCATATAAATTGAATTTATGGGAATACATAACACAAGGAACAGGACACGATTTGCTTAAAATATATGTGAACTCAAAGAACATATTGAATGGTGACAAAATAATTGGGAATAACATACTCAGTCAATTAAGCTTTTTAAAAGACGAAAACAGTATTTCTTCTGCTATTATACCATCGGACGAGGCATGGACTGACGCATATAACAAACTATATCCTTATTGTGCCAGTTATGCAGGCGTAACTTCCAACGCGCAGGACGAAGTGACAAAATTAGCTATTATACATAACAACTTTTACACCGCGAAACTGAATCCATCACGGAATGATACTTCTTATTTATCAACATCAGGTTATCAATTGAAGACTCCCTCATCCATCCTTGCTGGTGCTGAAACAAGTGAACTATCCAATGGAACAGTTGTCAATGTAAATCAACTAAAAATGTACAACCCTGAATTTTGGAATAAGGAAATAAGAGTTGAGGCTGAAAATATGGGGTTTGGCATAACAACTGCAAACTATAGTCCTACTACATTATTATCAACAGATAATGTATTTGATATTTCTGATGGAAAATATCTTTCGCTTACACCTACATCTACAAGTAACTTAACTAACACCAATAATACATACGTTAAATTCAAAATTCCAAATACATTTTCAATGAAATACAATATTTACTGTGTATTTGTACCTACGGCTATTGTCGATACTACAAACAAGAAACCATATAAAGTCAAATTCAATTTCTCATATCAAAATGAGACCGGTTCATTAGTGTATGATAATTTTGTAACTGCTACCAATACATTGACTACTACATCGTCGCAGACAGGAGTATTTACAACAAATCCAACTACAATAACTAAAATGCTTGTATTAAAAGACTTTCTTCTTCCGTATTGCAACTTAATTTTATCAAGTCAAAATTCAATAAATGTAGTCCTAAAAGTTGCAAATGCTGCATCGATAACTGAAGATATTAATTATAATAGAAACATAAGGATTGATTGCATTATTTTCGAACCTTTTCAATAACCTATTCAACTTCAAATATGTATAATATGAAAATAATAATAAAAATTTTTGTGATATTGTTTACTTTCACAGGTTTATATGCTACAACACAGGATACCATTTACGTAATGCGGAATGGAGCTGTCTTGTTTAAAAAATCGATTAATGAAATTGATAGCATTAGTTTTGAAAACTACTTAATCAATCGCAAAAGCATAGTTGAAAAAATTGAAAGTGATAATAATTATTCCATCTTCTATCAGGCTCTTGTTGTAACCGGTCTTATTGACTCTTTGTCGGCCGATAGAGACAGAACTTATAACAACGAAATTTACAAATATTTAATTACTAGCCCAAAATCTGCAGATCTATGGTTTTATCAGGAAATTCCTTTACTCAGAAGATATGGTTACACCCTGTTAATGGAAAGTGATTCGGTTTTTAATACCTATGGAATTACAAATCTTACTTCCTTAGAAAATTATGCAGCATCCATTTACAATGAAGCTTATCCCGAAGATGCCGCAATAAGCGATACAAGAAATAGAAAAAACAGTTTAAACCGTTTTATTGCATATCATATCATCAACAAAAAACTAAAACTGAACATGTTTATTGATGCGTATGATACAGATCACATGCTTAAGACTGTTGATATGTATGAATATATCGAAACATTGTGTCCAAATTCGTTGATTGAAGTTAAAAAAGAGAGGCAAACGGGAGAAAGCAATTTGATAAATAAATCACCTCAAACAGGAAATGTTATCCGAATTATCAAAAACTTTGAAGACAAGGATATGTACAATGCATACTATTACGGTATTGACAAAATTTTGACTTACGATGTGAGTTTTCAAAATCAATTAGCCAAAAAAAGACTTCGCTTTGATTTTGCATCATTCTTCCCCGAATTAACCAATAATAATTTTCGTGGATCGAGATATGCTCAAAACACGAAAGTATCACTTTACGCTAATCAAAGTTTGCAAGTATTATTACCAAAAGGTTATTTATTAAAAATTAACAGTTCAGATCAAACATTTTCAGGATATCTTCCGGGTTATCATAAATTTCAAGATTACGAAGGTGACGAAATTTACCTATATGCTAATCCGGGAAAGCTTTATGACTTTAGCATTACGACTCCACCCATTCCGGCAGGTACTTACGAAATACGTTATGGATACCTTGCCAATGGGAAAAGAGGTGTTGCAGTAATTTATATTGATACTATCACATCCGGAATACCAATAAATCTTAATTTGAATAATTCTTCACCTGAAATAGGTTGGGAGTTGCCCGGATCAAATGCTTCAGATCCTTACGGTTATGAAAACGACAAAGCATTGCGAAACCATGGTTATATGAAAGGTCCTGCTTGCTATAAAGTAATAACTTCGGGTTGGACAACAGGACAAAACGCCAGGTATAGTAATTCGATTTTACGAAAGATTATAGGAACTTATAATTTTAATAAGCCCGGCAACCATTTAATTACTGTAAAAGGTCTTAGTTCAGGAGAATTCATGTGTGATTTTATTGAATTTGTACCTGTCAGTGTATTAGAGTCGGAAGATATATATTGATTTTTAGTACGAAAAAATCAAACTTAAGAACCTTCATTTATTATTGATATAAAACACACATTATGAAACAATTATTTTTAGTTATATATTTCTTCTCAATAATATCTTTGTCTAACTATAGCTTTGCCGGAAGAAATCAGGCAATTTCTAAATCTGCTTCAGACAATACAGTACTTACACCATTATTGAACAATACAAACACAAAAATTATGAATTGGGCTATCAGCGTAAAAGAAACTAATGTTGATGGAACTGCTTATTTGTTTTATAGATTGATATTGAATTCATCACTGGCTAAATACAGCCTGCTTATTCCTACAGATGAATTTTTCACCAAAGTTATCGATCCTATAGCCTATGGTCAGGATATTCAGGGTGTAATCAAATATTGGTACAATGAAAAAACTGCTACCGTAAATGCAACAATTTACAAATACAATAAAGCTACAAATGAAGCCTTAGATTCAGTAGATGTAATAACAAGTGCCGCATTTATAAAAAACAGACTTTTGAATATTCTTAACGCTCATATAGTTGTGGGTGATATTTCTTCAGGCAATAAATATTATTTAACACGGAATCACGATATAATTAGTGTAACAGGTTCTGAAACCAATATGACAATAGAAGGTGGAGGTAATATTATGAACAATACTAAACCACAGGTAACCCAAGTAGTTCAGCAAAGCAATGGTAACACATATTTTCTTAATTCTGTTATTGAACCATCATTGAAATCTGTTTATAAAACTTTAAGCGATGATCCTGATTTCAGTGAGTTTTTCAAACTACTGTCAGGCATACCAGATACTTGTATAAATCAGATTTTCTTTAAACAAGGAATTGATTTTAGTGTTAAATTTCACAACACATTCAACTATTCCATATATGTACCTACAAATGAAGCTATTCTGACAGCAATAAATAGTGGAAAAATCAAATCATGGGAATCAATTTATGCTATGACTAATGCTATTGAGCGCAGTAATGAGATTAATAAAATGATTCGACTGCTTAAATATCATTTTCAGGACAACGCAGTGTTTTTTGGTGATAATTTGAACAAAGTTTTTTCGACAGCGACAATTAAATTAAACAACAATACATCTTTTTTTAAAACTTCGCAGAATAAATTTTTTAAAATTGGCATCAATGGGTCTGCTGCAACCATGCAATTAAAAACTGAGATGAATACTACTGCAAATATTACTTCAAAAAATAACATTATTGCTAAAGATTATATATTTGCAAAATTACCATCAGGATATAAAAATATTGATGGTACTGGTACAATCAGCGGTATATCTTTCTCATCATCATTGATAACAACCTCATCATCAACTGTTATTCATCAAATTGACAACTTGTTAATGTTTGAATAACCAAAATTGCAACTTCAAACTTTTGAACTCTTCAAACAATAATAACAGAATTTTGACAACTACACTCACCATATTAGGCTGCGGATCAGCACTTCCAACGAAAAGTCATTTTCCGACTTCACAGATTCTCGAGATGCGTGACAAGCAATTTATGATTGATTGCGGTGAAGGAACGCAAATTCGTATGCGTCAAATGGGTATAAGAACCAACAGATTAGGGCATATTTTTATTTCGCATTTGCATGGCGATCATGTTTTTGGATTGATTGGACTGATTTCGTCCTTCGGAATGCTCAATCGCACTGCCGATTTGCATATTCATGCTACTGCCGATCTGGAAAAGATATTGCAACCGCAGCTCGATTTTTTTTGCGAAGGCTTACCTTTTAAAGTGCTGTTTCAAACCTTTAATCCAAAAGTTTACGAAAAAATTTTTGAAGACCGCTCAGTTAGTGTTTATTCCATTCCGCTCAAACACCGCGTACCTACCTGCGGATTCCTTTTCGAAGAAAAACCACGCGATCGTCATATTATTCGTGAAATGATTGATTTTTATAAAATCCCAACCTGGCGAATTCCGAAAATTAAACAGGGTGAAGATTTTGTAACTGAAGAAGGTGAATTGATTAAAAACTATTTGCTTACAACAGCTCCCGAACCACCCAAGCGTTTTGCATATTGTTCAGATACAGCTTATTCCGAAAAAATTATTCCATTTATTGAAGGTGTTGATTGCCTTTATCATGAAGCCACTTTTATGAATGATGAGCTGAAACGATCAAAAGACA
>CAYNHC010000224.1:0-6055 GCA_964396705.1 uncultured Paludibacter sp. | reverse complement strand
TTATAATTGTCGGTTTATATACTTTCTTGAGTTTTATTTTCATACGTTTCTTGTTTAAAGTCAACTGTTTTTCTTTTTTATACTTCTCACTAACTACCGAGGCTAGCACATTTGGCAGCACCGATACTCGTCATGTTCCATTTGCCGGAGAATTCGCTGTATGTCAGTTGACTTACTTACAAAGGGAATACGAGATAATCTCCACCAAACATTCCGCTTTCTATATGCCTACCACATCTTTTCTCCATGCGCGCTGCTCAACTGCTCCGTTAAGCTTTAGTGCAATCTTTCAGCCAACGAATTGGGTCTCGTTCATCAACTACAGGAAGTTCAATGTATTAGGCTCTTATTCTTTTATTATCTTCCGATATTCAAATGTCTTGCTAGTTTTAAACTTAATCATATATACACCCGTAGGAAGAAAAGATGTTTGCACAATTGAATTTTCAATCAAGTCGCCTTCATAAACAACTTGTCCCATTAAATTTAAAATTTCAAAAGTTGCTCCTCCTTCAAAATCAATTTTTAACTGGTCTTTTACCGGATTTGGAAATACATGGATATTATCGCTTTCGTTGTTCGAATTGTTAAGATTACTCACAATATTTGAACGAGAATTGTTATAAGATACAATAACTGCACTTTCCGATTCTATTACTTTTTTAAAAGGAGATTTTACTTGAGATGGATTTACTAAAGTGGGGCTGATAATTTCAAGCTGATAAAACACATCTCCTGATGGTGCAGAAATATCGCTGTATTGAGTATTACTACCCGATGTTGCATCAAGGAAATTTAGGCTATTAGGAGTTGTTCCTCTATAGATATTATAAGTAGAAACTGCGAAACCCTCATAAGGTTCCCAGATTAAGTTCCATGCATTATTTTGTCCTCTATTTATTGACAAATGCATAGTTTTGTGTGCATTACTTTGAGGTGACTCGAATCCACATCTATCCAGAATAGATAATCTGTACTTATTCGATTTTACATCTGGAGCCGATTGATTATCAATAAACAAGCTTAATGAATCATACGAAACACTACCAACTTTTTCATAAACATCACTGACTGTTGTTTCTTTGTAAATATTAAACGACGAAATTCCCGTTGATACCAGTTTATTCCAAACAACTCTGTTCTTGTTATTGATTATGCCCACAATGCCAATCTCAGGTTTTGCCATTGAAGTAATAGTCACAAGTATATTATCTGAAGCAGTACAACCATTAGGGGTCGTAACTGTAACTGTGTAGTTTGTATTTGTTATAACAGTTGCTACTGGATTAGCAATACTATCATTATTCAGTCCTGTTGAAGGTGTCCATTTATATTTCAAAGTTCCAATACCAGAATAATTTGAAGTTACACTGTTCAGTTGAGCTGTACCTCCGCATATAATCGTTTTGTCAGCTACAGTAATCACAGGTAATTGATTTACTTTAATCGGCAAAGTAGAAACAACTCCATCACCACAATCATTATGTCCTTTCACAGTTATATTTCCAGATAACGCAGATTTTGAAAAATGTACATTTATACTATTTGTAGTACTTGTTCCGGTTGCTCCCGTTGGTAATGTCCATGTGTATGAAGTTGCATGATCAATACTAGGAACTGAATAGTTTACAGATGTTTCACCTTGACAAACAGATGTTTCACCTGAAATTATGCCGGCATTTAAAGGTAATAAATTTGCTGTAATTTCTAATGAAGAAATAGTTCCGTCTCCCCACTGATTATGTCCTTTTACAGTGATATTACCAGAAATAGATGTTTTTGCATAATTTACTGTAATACTATTCGTAGAGCTTGTTCCGGTTGCTCCTGTTGGTAAAGTCCAAATATATGAAGTTGCATAATTGATATTTGGAACTGTGTATGTTACTGAACTTTGTCCCTGGCACACAGTTGTGGTACCTGATATTGTACCTGCAACTGATGGCAGTGAAGCAGTTGTAAAGGAAATTTCATCGCCATAAATAGTTTCTTCATCATCTGTGGCGTAAGCACGCACAAAATAGGTAGTTCCCGCTGTTAAATTTGTTACAGTGTAATCGTAAATTCCTAAAACAGTCGCTGTTCCTTTGTCGATTTTATTATCGTTTATAGTAGGATTTCCAGTAGTGTTCCAGCAAAAGCCATGAGATGATATGGGTGTGTCCATAAGTTCAATTTTACCTTTTAATAAAGCGGAAGATAATTGAATATCAAATATTGTACTAGTTGATACAGTTAAACCAATTTCGACAATATCTGTAAATAACTTCCAACCATCCGCTTCTTTATAAACATTTAATGTTCCCTTTGGCACAATCAATCGTGCATTATTATAAGTGCATTTAGCAAATGCATTATTTTTAATTTGAGGAGGATTAGTTGATAAAACAACAATTCTCGTAAAATTATTACATGGAATATCATAATTACTATATAAACTATTTTCTCCAATTGCAGTTAGAGATTTTGGTAAAAATATCAATTTTAGTGTTTCTTTTGAATTCAAAGTCAAATGACTGCAACCTGTAAAAAAAGCCGATGATGGAAGTTCATTTTCAGGGAAAATCGTATGCCATAGATTCAATGAATTATTTGTTCCATCCCACAATTTTACTGTTGTATTACTTAAATCAATATTTGCTAATAAATTCATGTTATACATACAATTAAAATCCCTTGCATCAATATCTCCAAAAACTGTTAAATCAGTTATAGTTGCTTTTTCAGTATTGGTTAATATCGATGATAAAGTACCTGCTGTAGTAATATTAACGGTTTTCGAAACCTGAGCGTTAATAACATCTATAAGAAGTGTCAATAACAAAAAAGTAAATAATTTTTTCATGATGAAGTTTTTTTATAATTGGAAATATTTGAGTTCGTTGTATCTTAGTTAATAATTGCCATTTCGTTTTGCAAGATTGTTTTCTTTTTTTTGACTTTCTGCTAACTAACTATGCTAAGGCATTTAGCATTCACTGTTACACTACATCTACCATTTGCTGGAGCATTCGCTGTCCGTCAGCCACGATAGCTATCGGGGTTCAGCCAGCCAAGGAACAAGCGCGTGTTATAAGTTAGGTGTTTGTATTCATCGAATAAATTAGTATTTTTAGTCAATTCGTTTTGAATTAATAGTTTTTCCTTCTATGAATATTTTGAAACAGCTTAATATTCTCAACAGAATTGGTTTACTAAAAACTATAAGTACAACCCATCCCGATTCTAATCCCGTTCCATTGTGTTTTTATTCCACTTTGAAAAAAGGCGTATCTGAAATAAGTAAATGGATTAGTTTCCTGAGCCAAAGGACCATTGTATATATCAAAATGATACCCGATATTTGCTTCAATATTTAATTTATCATTAATTGAAAAAATTGCCTTTACAACAGGCTTGGCAAAAATCCCAAAACTGATAATTTTTATTGATTCGTCTGTGTATTCCTGAGTGTTAACCATAAAATACTCACTTAACTGCACGTTTGAATATATGAGACCAACATCTGCATGAAGATACAATGAAAGTTTTTCTTTGTTATAAAAAAGCAACTCCTCGAAAAACGCAGGAGCAAAACCAACAGCTTTATTATCATATCTGTATTCGCCTGAATAGTCTCGTATGGAAGCTCTGGCACCTGTTGACACCAATCCAATATTAAAGCCCCAGTTATGCGATTCACGACAAAATGATATTGATGGTTGAAAATACAGGTAGGCAGGAAAATTTGTGACTACTTTGGGTTGTAATACATTGTCCTGGATCACATCATTCATATAGTTTTTTAAATCTGTCATTTGATAAGTCCCGAAACCTGATTCAAACCCAAATCTGGTAGTTTGTGCTTCAGTATTAATTATTTGAAACAATGCAATCAGATATAATAATTTTCTTTTCATTCTTATTGTTTTAATGTTACTTATCTTACCCGATATGCATATTGATTCGCATATAAAATTACATGATTGTATAAAAAGTATTCATCCCAATATTTTGGTGTGTTTGTCATTGGAATTTCATTCATAATTGATCCATCTATCAAACTTCTTATTCTTAACTTATTGGTTGAGCCGCAAAGAATTTCGTTATTGTAATAATCTATATTAAACATTAGATCAGGTTGATTAAATTCCCATAATTTCTTAAAAGGATAACATTGATAAACGGTTAATACAGCACCATTCAAAACCATGAGTTTATTGGAATCGAACGGAAAAAATTCGTAACGCCCTTGTACATAAAATATTGAACCGGAATTACTATTTTTCTTATAATATCCATATCCATCAGTAATGTAAAACTGACCATCCGGTGATATTAATGTGCTGTCGGCAATATATTTTGATGAATGATATGTATATCCCTCATGGGTTATGTAATCGTAAACAGACTCATAAGCATATTCAAAACTTGCGTTGCATTTAATAATACCCGTACCCACATCTGAAATATAATAACCCTGAGACAAGTTACCTGCATACGATAATATATTTGTACTAAGATAAGATTGATTTGTTTCGAGATTTATTGCCACAAGATTTGGATAAGTAGTGCCGGCTAATAAAAACTTGCCATTTGGAGATAAAGTACCTCCGTACAATCTGCTGCCATTGTATTTTAATTCCTGTTTTGATATAAATTTCAGAGTGGAAAGCTGGAATTTTTGAATGGAATCATTATAAAAACAGGATACAATATCCTTGCTTGTTTGAGTTAATGGATGATACCAGTATGAAGTAATTCTGACAGGAATTCCAACTCTGTCTGCAAAAGTAAAAATAAAGTCACTCAATCTCCATTGGTAATCTTTATACGTTTTCTTTGGTTCGATAGTTAGAGTAAAATCGCAATAATCATTAAAATGTAAATTAGTTTTAAATACAGTATCAGTTACATTGGTCGATTGCTGAGTTGTTGTGCCTAATTTAAATACTAAACTTTTAACGGCATTGTAATATGGAATTTTATTCCACCATAAATAATACTGATTATTATCATCAATGTCTAAATGAATCATAGAATATCTTTTTGCCAGGTATAATGATCCCCAGTCAATGGTATAACCATCTTTCTTTTTTACATATACTGTGTAAAATGCACCTTGATTTACGTACGAACTATCAATAAAATTCAAATCCTGAGTTGTACAAATCAATTCTCCTTCCCAATTACCACGATAAACAAGATATGATTCAAAATCGGATGATTTACATTCTTTCCAACTGAGTTGAAGATATCCATCTTTCGGAGCATACGATATATTTTTTGATTGATCCTTATCAACCACTAAAACCCAATCTCTTGAATTTACAAAGCTTTCAGCACCTAATTTGTCAGCAATACTTCCAGTTCCAGATTCAGTAAATACTTGTATTGTCAGTTTATGTATCCCATCCTTGGTGGAATAACTCGAAAATTTAAACGTACCATTTGAAGATGCTACTGAATCAACTACAACATTATCAATCAATAATTTTGCCCCCTGAATATCCTGATTATCACTCTGAAAATAAAATGTCGCCGTATGATAACCATAGGCGTAAACTGTGTCAACTGCCAGATCGAGTTGAACAACTGAAATTGTAGGTGGAGTTGGATTCATATTTACAGGGTTATCATAAAACTCTGACAATTCATAGGTACATGAATTTAAAGCGAGAATAAAAAATAAACAGACTATTCTCATTATAAATTTTACAAATTTCATTCTTAATGTTTTTTTACTCATTTTATCACATAATATTGCTGATTATCAATTTTTTTATCTTCTTTTTCTACACCGCCCATAACAACCAATGTTTTAAGTATTTGACATTGCAGGACTTTTCCCAATTTATCGGGAAAAACCAACCAATGAACAAGCGTGTGTTAGCACCAGTTATTTTATTTTCAAAGAGTTCATAATTTCATTAGCAGTTGGTGTCCATTTGTCAATATCCTTTTTAGTGCAATTGAATGTACAAATAAGAAGTTTATCATCTAAGTCGGTAAAAAACATTAATTGGTATAGGCGTTTAGAGCGCACTCTGAAACCCCTGTTATTATTGACTATTTT
>CAYNHC010000223.1:3673-6060 GCA_964396705.1 uncultured Paludibacter sp. | reverse complement strand
AAATTATTGCCCGATCGGGTTATTCTACCATTATGGATTTAAAAGCTTTGAATTGTCTGGATAAATCCGAATTTATACCTACTCCGGGGCAAACCGAACAGGAGTACCTTGAGAAATTACACAGTTAATTCACTATTCAACTCTGTTTATATCAGCAAAACTTCGCTTTACTCCCTTTTTGAAATTTACTTTCGAATAACCAAAAATCACAAATAAACCTTCGCGGGACTTATATTTCACGCCCCACTTATTACGGAATTTTTCAGCATTTTTCCCATTCTGAATAAATGGATGAATTGCCCCGAGCATACAAGTTCCGAGTCCGAGTGATTCGCCGGCAATCATGGCATAAGTAGCTGCAATGATAGGGTCGGCAGGATCGGCGTAAGGCGAACTATAAAAGTACATAGCCAGTGGCGCATCGTAGTTAATCCAGTTTTCGCCTTCTTCCATCTTATCTATATAAACATCAAAAACCGGCTTGATAAAACTTCGCATCATTTCGTCATTCACTTTCCCCCAGAAAGGGCGCATTAATGTCAAAAACCAGTTGGAAGCAAACCAACGCATACCTTTCAGATAAACAGAATATTCTTCGGCAAAACGACGAACCTGTTCTTTGTTTTCGAGCACCAACACATGCACATCCGAAGGGGGAATTCCCATTGGTGCGGTTTGAGCAGCTTCAAGTATTTGGTTAATCTTCTCAGTTTCGACAGCTCTATCCTTATAATTTCGAATACTTCGCCTGCGTTGAAGTAATGATAACAACGATTTATAATCTGATACCGATTCTTTTGCAGGCAATTCAAATACATCATCGGCAGTCAAGCAACGTCCTTCGATTTTTATTGCATTTGTAGGGCAAACCATCATGCAATTTCCACAAGCTATACACCCAAAAACCTGATTTGCAGATTCCCGAACTTTTCCATTATAAATTTCAAGATCAAAGTCGGAACATATCTCAACACATTTACCGCAACCATTACAAATCGATTCATCTATCAGAATTGAAGCCTTATTTTTTGTACGTGAGGTTGGAATGGACATGATATTTATTTACTATTTACAGATTTACTATTTACTATTTACTATTTGTAAGACTTTCATTCATTATTAAAAATAGTTGAAGGAATGATGCGCATTGAATGTTAAGCTTTGCTTTCAAATAAAATGCATATTCCAACATTAAAATTGAAATATGCATTTAATAATGTTCTTCAATTGAATTATTCTGCCAGTTTTCGTAACACTTCGAATACCAAAATTGCCGGCCACACGATGGCTTTAAGGAATCCAAGTACTCCCAACCAAAAAGTGGTAGCTTGCGAAATAAAAAAAATAGCAGCACCAATAAATCCAAGTCCATAAACTGCTCCTCCTGAAGCATTAGAACCATGATTTCTTGATGGTTTACAACAATCTTTTGCTTTTTCTTCGTTCATAATTTTTAAATTTTTCCAATAATTACAACATAATTTTTTCCGTATTTTTTAGCACATTTCGGACAGGTAGTGTACCACATATACTGTTTTCCGGGAGTAAAACCTTTTTCTTTTGCTTTCTCTTCATAATCTGCACACCATTTACCTGTTTCGTTAAAGTTTCCTTCGTAAACACGACTGTAAAACTTACCCGAGATTAACATCATTTCAATATCAGGCACTTCTTTATCTACAGCAAGGTAAATATTCATATTCCATTTAGACGTGTGTTCTGACAGGCACATCCAATCCTGCATTTTCGCTTTTTCCTTTTCAATCTTCTTATTCAGTCTTCTTATTACCTGACCAAAATTTAAAGGCATAAAAAAAAGCGTACAGACTTTTCCTTTAACAAAGCGTTTTTCATCCCATTCTAACACCTTGTCGTCCCATTGAACTGAGTCGAAAGGCGGGCAGCATTCAAAATCATTGACTTGTGAGCTCATATTTATTAGAATTTTTAAGGTTGAAATTCAAAAAATCACGACAAATATAGTGTATATTTTCAATATTTATTCATTTTTAAAAATGTAATTTTAAGATATTTATACAAAAAAAGCATTGAATCGAATCAATGCTTTTTTGAATATCTTAAAACTCACCAATAAATTATTTGTACAACCTTTCTTGAGTGGCTTTAATTTCATCAGATGTAACATAATCGTCATAATCCATTTGTTTGTCAATAATTCCATTGGGTGTTAATTCAATAATGCGGTTACAAACGGTTTGAATAAATTCACGGTCATGCGAAGCCATCAACACGTTACCTTTGAAGTTTACCAATGTATTGTTGAAGGCCTGAATAGATTCCAAATCCAGGTGATTGGCAGGTGAATCGAGCACCATAACATTGGCATTTTTAAGCATCATGCGCGAAATCATACAACGCATTTTTTC
>CAYNHC010000223.1:1375-3573 GCA_964396705.1 uncultured Paludibacter sp. | reverse complement strand
GCATCACTTTCGGCATTCCAACCATTCATTTCGGCAAATTTATCTTCAAGTTCCGATGCACGAATACCATCTGCATCCGAGAAATCTTCCTTTAAATAAATATTATCCTTTTCTTCTTTAACTTTCCAAAGTTGACTGTGACCCATCATAACGGTATCAAGCACAGTCAATTCGTCAAATTTATTGTGGTCCTGTTCGAGTACCGAAAGTCGTTCTCCATGTCCGAATAGTATTGTTCCCCGGGTAGGATCAAGCTGTCCGCTAATCATACGGATTAAGGTTGATTTTCCGGCGCCGTTTGCACCAATTACCCCGTAACAGTTGCCGGCAGTAAATTTCAGATTTACATCAGAGAATAAAACACGCTTACCAAATTGAATGGCAAGATTTGAAACAGTAATCATATCTTTGTGAAAATGTTTATTTTATAAAAACAAAGAATAGAACTAATCTATTGTGGAGATTTGTTCTATTCTTATGTTTAATCCTTTATTTGTTCAATTATTTTATAATTCCTAAAATTCGGGCATTTTTTGAAATTTTTTCGATTGATTCATCAATCTGTTCAAAAGTATGCGTTGCCATAAGCGAGTATCTTATTAACGAATCTTCAGAAGGCACCGCAGGAGATACAACCGGATTAACAAATATGCCATCATCCATCAACATACGTGTCAATTGGAATGTTTTGGTATTGTCTCTCACATATAGCGGTATAATAGGTGTTTCAGTTGGGCCAATTTCGAATCCGGCTTTTAGAAATCCTGCTTTACTACGATTTGTATTTGCCCACAAAGCATCTTTACGCCATGTTTCTTCTTCCATAACATCTAAAGCTGCTAATACACAACCTGTGGAAGCAGGTGTAATTGATGCGCTGAAAATTAATGTTCTGGAATTATGTTTTAGAAAATTAATGATATTTTCGTCAGCAGCAATAAATCCTCCGATTGTACCCAACGATTTACTAAAAGTTCCCATTATTAAATCCACATCATTTGAAAGTCCGAAATGCTCACAAACACCTGCACCGGTTTTTCCGAATACTCCAAGTGAATGGGCTTCATCAACCATAATGGATGCATTATATTTTTTCGAAAGTTCAACTATTTCAGGCAATTTTGCAACATCACCTTCCATACTGAAAACTCCATCGGTAACAATAACTTTAAGTTTATCAGGTTCACATTTTTTTAGCAACTTTTCAAGCGATTCCATATCGTTGTGACGATATTTCAATTGCTTCGAAAAAGACAACCTTTTACCTTCTATAATTGAAGCATGGTCATATTCATCAAAAATTAGATAATCTTCACGACCAGTTATACAAGGTACAACACCCGAATTAACCATAAAACCTGTGGCATATACTAATGCAGCTTCTTTGTGCACTAATTTGGCCAATCGTTCTTCTAATTCAATGTGAATATCTAATGTTCCATTCAGAAAACGTGAACCGGCACAACCTGTTCCATATTTTTCAACAGCTTTGATAGCTCCTTCCTTTAATCTGGGATGATTTGTCAATCCAAGATAACTGTTCGAGCCGAACATTAATACTGGTTTCCCATTAATTTTTACAATAGTATCCTGATCAGATTCGATGGGACGAAAGTACGGATAAACACCCGCATCTTTTGCTTTTTGAGGGGCATCGTATTGTCCCATTACGCTACTTAAAAGACTCATAAAGTTATTTGTTGATTATTAAAACGGGTGCAAATATACTGCTTTTTTCTGTAAAAGTCATTTTTTTTGCATAGAGCAACTTATTTATTTATCTTTGTGCGAACAAGAATAAAACATAATGCACACTATAACATGAAGTTAAATATAGACCTTCTACCTGATTTAGCAAAAAAATCTGAACCAGAATGGAAACGATTTTATATTAAGAATAAAAGAAAACTTGAGTCAATGGACACAATAATACATCAATTTCATGACGAAGTTTCAAAAAAAACTGATTGTTTACAATGTGCCAATTGTTGCAGGTCTTTAGGACCACGAATTACTGACAAGGATGTTGAACGCATGGCAAAAGTACTGAGATTAAAGACTGTAGATGTGATTACAAAATACCTTCGAATAGACGAAGATGGCGATATGGTTTTCCAGTCGATGCCTTGTCCGTTTTTGGGCAACGACAATTATTGTGCTATTTACGAATCCCGACCAAAAGCCTGTCGCGAATATCC
>CAYNHC010000223.1:0-1275 GCA_964396705.1 uncultured Paludibacter sp. | reverse complement strand
CCTGCTTTGCTAAAGGTAAAGTTCACGGTAAAAAGCAAACTTAATGCAATGCTAAGAACGGTTGTTGTTATGATAGCTATCATTATGGCTATCTGATATTTAATAGCCACTAATGGCACTGATCCACCGAGAATCTGACCAGTCATCATTCCCGGAAGCGATACAATACCCATGGTAGCCATAGTAGCTAACGAAGGATTTATTGCCATTAAGAAACTTCGTTTGGCAAATGGCAACATGGCTTCGTACTTACTTGCTCCAAGCGAAAGTTTGTAAAAATAAAGTTGTTCCTCGCGGTTGATGGATTTATAAAAATCGCCAATCCCCACCACATTCGAACGCAACGAATTTCCCAAAACCATACCTCCGATAGCAATCATATACCGGGCATCGAAAATGGAATCGAGTTGTGCAATGAAGTAGTTAAAATACAGCACCACAAATAAATTGGACAATAAAAGTGAAAAAAAGATTGGAACAATGAATTTCTTAATTTTTAAACCGGAATTGTTTATAATAGAGATATTGGCTGTAAATATCATAACCATAAACCACAGAAAATTAACAAGCGGGTGATTCAATTCGAATAAAAACTCCAGAAAAAATCCAATTAGAATAAGCTGTACCACCATTCTGATTGAAGATGTCAACAAATTACGGGTAGTGCCAAGTTTCAAATAACTTCCCAAAACCAATGGCACCAGCAGTAATACACCACACATAACCATCGAAAAAATTGATAAATCAACAGCTTCATTCATCTCTATCTAACTTTAAAATCTGGACATTGGAATTTTCAGGTAAATAATCGTCGTGCGAAATGTATAAAACTGTAAAATCAGGTTCGCCTAAGAAATAATCGAGAACTTTCTTTTTATTATTAATATCCAGTGCCGAAGTTACTTCATCGAGAAAAAAAATATTCCGGTTGAGTAATAAAGAATTTATAATCGCTATCCGCTGTTTTTCACCCCCTGACAATTCCTCAATGTTTTTATCGAGAATATTTTCAGGCAACTCAAAAAAAATCAATTTGTTCCTGATTTCCTTTTCCGCTTTTGTCTTTTGATGCAAATTAGCTTTATAATTTATTGTTTCATTGAAAAGCGAAATAACTTTTCCATGTCCGATATTTAAATCCTGACTTACATAAGCCACTTTTTTGCGAACATCCCAAACTGTAAGTTCATTTAACTCACTATCCTGAAAATATATTTTTCCTTCATCGGGAGTATCAAAACCGAGTAAAAGTTTGAAAAGAGTTGTTTTACCAAT
>CAYNHC010000222.1:0-6090 GCA_964396705.1 uncultured Paludibacter sp. | reverse complement strand
CGAAAAGAAAAACACTCCAAAAATTTTGAAAAAGTAAATTCAAAATCAAGAAAAACATCTAAGATTCAAAAATTAATTTACAAGATAAAATTAAGTAATTCAAAAGAGAACTTATAACCATTTTTATAGAATCATAACTCTTTATTAGCCAGCACTATACCCAATGAAAATTCAACAAATTACTCCTGATCTTGGTATTATTACCAATACTGTAATTTACTATAAAACAGGTAGTTAAATAATTGATTTAAGAATTACAGAAATTAAAGATCCCTAATTGCAAAGAGTTTATTTTTATATCAGAGAAATCTCACAAAAACTAAATATCTAATTTTAAAAAAAATCATTATGAAAGAAAACAAGATGAACTATCGAAATGCTTATTGTAGCATTACTGAGCCGTCACGTAACCTTCGGGGTAATGGCTTAAAGATTTTTTTCACACTTTTACTTGTTCTCAGTATTCAATTTGTGTCAGCACAAGTTAAAATTACAGGTAATGTTACAGACGAAAAAGGAGTACCGTTAATCGGAGTAAATGTTGTTGTCAAAGGGACTGATCAGGGTACTATTACCAATGTAAATGGGAATTACTCACTTAATGCTGCGGCTAATGCCGAAATTAAATTTAACTACGTAGGTTATACCGAAGTAAGTCTGAATGTAAATGGACGCACCGTTATTAATGTACAAATGACCGAAAGCACAAAAAATCTTGAAGAAGTTGTTGTTGTTGGTTATGGTCAGATTCGGAAAAAAGATTTAACAGGTTCTGTTGCTTCTTTCGGTGCTGACAAACTAAAAGACAGACCTTATGGCAATGCTTTACAATCTCTTTCAGGTCAGGTTTCGGGCGTTCAGATTACCCAGTCGCAAGGCGCACCGGGTATGGCACCATCCATCAAAGTACGTGGCGCTTCGTCAATCAATGCCGGAACTACTCCGTTGTATGTAATCGATGGTATTCCACTCGAAGACAACACTGTAAGAAGTGGAGATGGAGCAAGTAGCAGTAGCAATATGGATTTCAACCGTAATCCGCTAAACAATATCAATCCTAACGATATCGAATCAATTGAAGTATTGAAAGATGCTTCCTCAGCAGCCATTTATGGTTCGCGTGGCGCAAATGGCGTAGTTATTATCACCACAAAACAAGGTAAAGCCGGAAAAACAAAAGTTGACGCCAGTTATGAATTTGGAGTATCTCAGGTTAATCGCCGAATCGAAACCATGGATGCAAAGGAATGGATGGAATTCGAAACTGCAGCACGTAATAATACATGGGCAACAATATTAAAAGGAAATCCTAATGCAGTGCGTGGGAATAACACAAAAATTCCGGTTGAATTCTCTGACCCTGTTTGGTTGGAACGAATTGGTAACGGAACCGATTGGCAGGATGTTTTATTCAGAACAGCCTATTCACATAATGTTCAACTTTCGGCTTCGGGCGGAAATGAGAAAACACAGTTTATGGTTTCCGGTGGATACCTAAATTCAGAAGGTGTTGTAGATCAAAATGAATACGACCGGATTACACTTCGTTCGAATTTGAAACATAAAGTCAGCGAAAAATTTAATATCGGAGTGAATATTGGATTAACCCGCACCAATGATGCATCGTTCGGAACTGCAGGAAAATCGGATGCAGTAAGTTTAAGCGTTCAAAGCGCTCCTATTTTCCCATTATATGTCGAAACGGGAAGTCTTGGTTTTAAAGACCCTGCTTCTATTTGGAATACCTTTGTGAAATATGGTTTTCAACTTTGGCATCCATATTCATTGACCCGCGAAATGACTAAAAAGAAACTCACCAATGTTACAACAGCCAATTCATTTGCTGAATGGAATATTGCCGATGGATTAAGCTTCAAAACAGCCATGAGTGCAAATCTTGAAGATTCTCATTATTCTTCTTATTGGAACGAAGGTCAAAAATGGGGTTATTCAGGTTGGGTAAATGCTACCGGAAATTTCATAACCATGCAATCTTTCAACTGGGTTTGGGAAAACACATTGAATTATAACAAAACATTTAATAAAGACCATGTAGTTTCCGGACTTATTGGTTATACTGCTCAGGAGCAAAAATATGAATACAGTAATATGACTTCAGGTTCGTTTCCTAACGATATGGTTAAAACCCTGAATGCAGGCAAAGTAACTTCAGGAAGTACTACCGAACAAGAATGGTCATTGCTATCGTATCTTGCTCGTGCAACGTATGCATATAAAGACAAATACCTTGCATCTGCCACATTACGTGCCGATGCTTGTTCGCGATTTGGAGCAAACAATCGTTGGGGTTACTTCCCATCAGCTTCTTTAGGTTGGAGAATGAAAGAAGAATCGTTTATGCAGGATTTAACCTGGTTAGACAATTTAAAACTTCGTTTGAGTTATGGCGAAACTGGTAATAATCAGATCCCTAACTATGGTTCAGTTGGTTGGCTTGGTTACTCTTCGTATGTTTCTGGTGCAAATGTTGTACAAGGTATATATACAAACACTTTTCCTGATCGCAGTTTAAAATGGGAAAAAACATCTCAAACTAACCTTGGATTGGATGGTACAATGCTAAATCAACGTGTAAATTTCGCATTGGATGTTTACTATTCGAACACACGCGATTTATTACTCAATGTACCGATTCCTGCATTAACCGGTTTCCAATCGACACTTACAAATATTGGTAAACTTGAAAACAGAGGTATTGAATTCTCCCTTTCAACAAAAAATCTTGTAGGTGCATTTACATGGACTACCGATTTTAATATCTCTGCTAACCGCAATAAAGTATTGAAATTGGGTGCTAACGATGCTCCTATTTTACTCAATGTGAATGATGCTATTTCAAAAACTGAAGTAGGTCAGCCAATTGGTAATTATTATGGTTATATTTTCGATGGAGTAATCATGAGTCAGGCAGAACTTGACGGCAAAACTTATCCTGTATGGCCGGGAAGCGAACCGGGCGATCCTAAAGTTCGTGACGTAAACGGAGATAATAAAATCGACTCTAACGACCGTACAATTCTTGGAAACTATCAACCTGATTTCTCATGGGGTATGACCAATACATTTGGCTACAAAGGTTTAGAACTGTCAATTATGTTAACCGGTGTTGAAGGTGCCGAAATTATGAACCAACATGCACGCTTCCTGAAATCATTCAACGGCGACCGCAATGCTTACAAATATGTAACCAACTATTGGAAATCGGACGCTGATCCGGGTAACGGAAAAATAAACAAACCAAGAGTAACCCAAAACACTGTTCAGTCATTAAGCTCATCGTACTGGGTGGAAGATGGTTCGTTCTTAAGAGTTAAAAATATCCGTTTGGGATATAATTTACCTTCAGCAGTGGTGAACAAACTTAAAATAGGTGGTGCAAAACTTTATGTAAACATGGAAAATGTGTATGTAGTTTCTGATTATTCAAACTACGATCCTGAAGGAAGTACTTATCAGGCAGGTGTTTTGGTAGGATTCGATTATGGAGCTTATCCAAATCCTTTTGTTGCTACTGCAGGTATTACCATTAATCTTTAATAGCAGATTATTGTAAAAAACACAATAGTATTATTGATAAAAATTAAAAATTAAATTTATGAAAAAAATTAAATATTTATTAGCTGTTCTGAGCTTAACATTAATTAGCTGCGGAGATAGTTTTCTGGATCGCTCCCCGATTTCAAATATGAACGACCTTGATTTTTATAAAACCGAAAAGGATTTCACTACTGCTTTGTGGTCCGGTTATAATGGACTATATACTCTTTATGGACCCGAAAGCCTTCCTTCGTTTTTCGGTGAATTAATGTCGGACAATGCGTATAGTGACAATACTGCCGGTACTGTGCAGGATTATGAAGCATTTGAAAATCATACAATGAACGAAAATAACGTTTTAGTATTGGGATATTGGAATAATTATTATTCAACAATTTTCAAATTAAACAATATTATTTTTAAAAGCTCTGCCACTGATTTTGCTTCAAAAGATGCGTTGATTTCCGAAGCCCGATTCTTGCGTGCTTTGTTATATTTCGACATGGTACGTGCCTGGGGTGATATTCCATTAGTGACTGAGCCATTGACAATTGAAGATGCATACAAAGCAGGTAGAACTCCTGCAGCCGATGTTTATAATCAAATAGTTACCGACCTTGAGTTTGCTGCAAGTAAATTACCATTAAAAGCTAATCAGCGATTTGTTGGTGCAGCCAGTCAGGAAGCAGCTAATACCTTATTGGGAAAAGTATATCTGACCATGGGCAACAAAACAAAAGCGTCAGAGGTTTTGCTAAAAGTATATGGTAAATTCTCATTAGTTCCTTATGCCGATTTATGGAATAAAACCAAGAAAAATGGTGCTGAATCAATTTTTGAGATTCAATTCAAAGGTGGAAAGTCAAATCCTTACAGTTCATATTGGGCAATGTTCACACCACTCGACAACCGTATTGTAACCGCATGGGGTGGCGGTATGAATCAAGTAACAACTGATTTATGGAATGCTTATGAAGCAGGTGACCCACGTCGCGATTTATCTATTCAGGATGGTTACACTACTGCCGGCGGTGCAAAAATTGATGTAAAATTTGCCATCAAATGGAAAGATGCCACTGCTGAAATAGATGGACTTCGTGAAGCTGCGGACAATAATTTTATTGTTCTTCGCTATGCCGATGTTTTGTTAATGTTAACCGAAGCCACCGGCGATGCTAAATACTTGAATGAAGTACGCACAAGAGCAGGACTTCCATTGTATGGCGCTGCCGGTTATCCTGCTGCTTATAATACAGTTGCGTTGGCTTGCGAACACGAACGCCAGGTTGAATTCGCTTTGGAATTTCACCGTTGGTTCGACCTGAAACGTACAGGAAGAGCAATCGAAGTAATTAAAAAATCGAGCAAAAACATCACCTTGAATGCCAATCAATTGGTATTGCCAATTCCATTGGAAGTAATTACTCAAAACCCAACTGTAATTACACAAAACGAAGCATATAAATAATCTTAAAAAATTACAGTCTGAACTCAGTTTGAGTTCAGACTGTATTAATACATTTTCATGCATAAACTATTGAAATTGAAAATGAAGTAGATTATTCTACAGACTTTAAACTCATAACAGCAAACTGATTTCAGATATAACATTAAAAAAATATTGTTATCTTTGCAGATTGTTATTAAACAAGCTTTTCAACCATACATTGTTGGTAAAGAAAGCTTAAAAAAGTAAATTTATAAATATGTCTGAGATTTTTAATTCGGTTGAAGAAGCGATTAATGATATCCGTGAAGGAAAATTAGTGTTGGTATTTGATGATGTTGCACGTGAGAATGAAGGTGATTTTATAGCAGCTTCCGAATTAGTAACTCCTGAAATTATCAATTTTATGGCAAAGTTCGGACGTGGACTTATCTGTGTTGCCATTACCGAAGAAAGAGCTGCCGAACTTAAGTTACAACGCATGGTTGAGAATAATACCGCAACAATGTCAACCGCCTTTACAGTATCGGTCGATTTACTTGGACATGGTTGTACCACAGGTATTTCAGCATCTGACCGAGCAAAAACTGTATTAGCTTTGGTTGATAAAAACACCAAACCGGAAGATCTTGGTCGTCCCGGACATATTTTCCCGCTTATCGCCCACCCTGATGGAGTAATGTCCAGAATGGGACATACCGAAGCTTCAGTTGATTTACCCGCGCTTGCAGGTCTTAATCCTTGCGGTGTACTTGTTGAAGTTATGAATGATGATGGTACAATGGCGCGATTAACCGATTTAATTAAAGTTGCAAAAGAACATAATATAAAGCTTATTTCTATTACACAATTAGCCGATTACCGTAAAAAAAATTTATAATCATGCTACAAAACCAACGCCGTGAAAAAATTCTTGAATTAATTCAGGAAGATGGACATGCTAAGGTCACTAATCTTAGCCGTATTTTTAAAGTTACTGAAGTTACCATTCGTCAGGATTTGGAAACACTTGAGAAAGATGGTTTTATTACACGTGAACATGGAGGTGCTTACCTTAAAAACATTGATTTGAATGTTCGGAACTT
>CAYNHC010000221.1:0-6091 GCA_964396705.1 uncultured Paludibacter sp. | reverse complement strand
TAACTATTCAATCTTTGATTTATCCTTCACAATTTGCTTAATATATTCAGTAGGCGATAATCCAAATTCATCTTTGAAGCATTGCCGGAAATATGACGGACTGTTAATCCCTACCATATATGTAATTTCCGAAACAGTATATTTTCCTGTCAGAAGTAATTTTTCTGCATTTTGAATTTTTATTTTTCGTATCAATTCGTTCACCGAAATATTTGTCAGAGCTTTTATTTTCCGATAAAGAGTAGAGTGGCTCATATTCAACTTTTCCGCAATATAGGCTATATTTATATGTTCAGAATCGAGTTTTTCTTCAATTATTGAAGTTACTTTATCAATAAATTCTTTGTCCAGTTTACTAACAGATTCAGTTATAAAATCTTTCTTTTGCGTAAATGAAGAAGATAAAGCGGTAGCAATTTTTTTTCTGGACTCAAGCAAATTATCAACACGACTTTTTAATAATGCAGCACTAAATGGTTTTGTGATATATGAGTCGGCTCCAACCATATAACCTTCAGTTTTGTCCTGCAAAGAATCTTTGGCTGTAAGCAAAATAAGAGGAATGTGGCTGGTACGTATATCTTCTTTCAATATCTTGCATAGTTCAATCCCATTCATAACAGGCATCATAATATCGCTGATAATAATGTCGGGGATTCGATCACATGCAATTTCAACTCCTACCTTACCATTTATTGCCTCGAGTATATTGAATTTATCTGAGAACGATGTAACAATATAATCACGAATTTCATCATTATCTTCAACAATCAGCATCAATCCCTTATTGCTGGAATTCTGTTTCTCTGCACTTTCTTCGATGTGTAATTCATTAGGATAGAGATTATGAGTATCGAAACGAAATTTAAATGAAGACCCTTTACCAGGAAAACTTTCAACCGTAATGACTCCCTGATGAAGTTCTGCCAGATTTTTAACCAGCGACAAACCAATACCCGAACCGGGCACCTGATGTTCATTATTTACCTGATAGTATCTGTCAAATATTCGCGATTGATTTTCGGATGGAATACCTACACCGGTATCTCTTACTTCAATTTCAGTAAAATGATGTTCGTTTTCTGAAATGCTTCGTAAAATAATATCAATTTTTCCTTTGTTGGTATATTTCATTGCATTTGATATCAGATTATCCAGAATAATTGTAATAATTTCAGGATCAAAACACAAATTAATTTCATCTGTTTCGATGGAAATATTTACTTCAACATCCTTATTTTGATTTAGTTCCTTGTATTTCATTCCTGTTTCCATTATCAAGGCCGATAAATCACCTTTCGCAATACAAAGATTACGATTATGCGTTTCTGATTTTCTGAATTCCATAATCTGATTAATCAGGTTCAATAGCCTGATAGCGCTACGATGTATGACAGATATTTTTTTTACATGCGTTTGCTCAAGTGTTTTGTCTGATTCAAGATCTTCGAGTGGACCAATAATCAGCGTTAAAGGAGTTCTTAGTTCGTGGGCAATGTTCGTATAAAAGCTTAGTCTCTCATCGTTAAGCACCTGTTCTTGATGATGATTTTTTTGTTCCAAATAAAGACTATTTTCCAAATCGAGCTTTCGTTTATAAAATTTAATTATGAAAAACACAACCCAGACAAACAAAATAAAATAGAGGGTTTTAGCCCACCAAGTAAGCCAGAAAGGAGGTTTGATGGTAATTTTTAAAGTTGTGATTTCGTTGCTCCATTCCTGATTTCGCAACCGCGATTTGAGCATAAACTCATAAGCTCCATAGGGTATGTTACGAAAAGTAACTAAATTTTCATTCCCCAAATTATACCAATCGTCTTCTAAACCTTTAAGTTTGTAAGAATATTCTGTACCTTCGGTTAATCCAAAGTCGAGCACATTGAACGCTATACTAAAAGTATTTTGAAAATACTTCAGTTCAATGTCCTCATTAACAGGGAGAAATACAGCATTATCAGATTGGGCAGTTTTTTTATCAAAAAAACAAAACTCGGTAATAACCGCAGCAGCCGGCTTGGCGTTCAATGAATTCTGAAGTGAGTTGAAATAACAAACACCATCTTGCGATCCGAAGTAAATAGTTCCATCTTTTGCTTTTGAAACCGAACCGGACATGAAATTGCTTCGTGGGACACCATCAAGATAATTGTAATTTACAAATTGAGAATCTGTAACATTGAAAAGGCTAATACCGGAGTTTGTGCTGAACCAAATATTATCATTTTTCCCCTCTTCCATAGCGCAAACGTAACTGTCTGCCATCCCGTTCTTTTCGGTAAAAATCTTGAAATGATTGTCGCTTCCAACATTGAATATCACCAATCCTTCTCTGGTTGCCAACCACATCCTGTTTTTTGAATCTTTGTAAATATGATGAATAGCATTAGAACGTAAACCATTGCTGTTATTAATATTTTTTTTCAATTGAAACTCAGGAGTAAAAATGCCAACTCCCTGTCCAAGTGTTCCAATCCAGATCTGACCTTTAGCATCCTGTGAGACACTTAGTATTACATTATCAGGCAATTGAGAATTTTCTGTTGAATATTTTTTTACCGTAGCAGTTGGCATATGATAAACAAAAAGTCCATTATTGCTTCCAATCCAAATGTTTTTATCTTTGTCTTCAAAAAAGCAACGAATACTAGCTTCACTATTTATTTCGTTTATCTGAGCAAATTTTTTATTTTTCGGATTATATTTTATTACATAACGACTTCCGGAACCAAACCATAAATTACCTTCAGAATCTTTCATAGCCGCAATTATATAATTATCGGGCAAATGTCCCGATTCGGCACTAAAATGAGCAGTTTTCATTCCCGATTCAAAAACATCTATTCCACCCCCGTCTGTCCCAATCCAGATCCGGTTTTCATTATCTGTACAAATACCCCAAGCAATTTTGTTGCTGAGACTATTTTTTGTTTCACGAAAAGGCGTATAAGAGAAAGTGTTGAAATAACGGTTTTTATTACTTATTACATTTATTCCACCACCCGAAGTGCCAATCCAGACATTGTTAAACGAATCCTGAAAAATATTTCTTACAGTTTGATACGATAATCCACTTGCATCGTCGTTAGCATAAATATGTTCGAAAGTAATCAATGCCGGATCCAACAATGTAGTTCCTTCGAGGTCAAGAATATTAATGCCTCCCTGACTTGTGGCAATCCAAAGCTTGTCATCTTTCAGTTCTTTAATATCTAAAATTCTATTACTCGACAATGAATTTGCTTTCCCCGAAATATTTCGAAAAACAGTAAAATTGTCAGATTTAGGATTAAATAAAGCTAAACCATCGTTTGTGCCAATCCACACATTCTTTCTTTTATCAATGCAAATTGCCATCACCTCTTGCCCCGGAAGAGATTTTGGGTCTGAAGGGTTATGTATGTAATTCCTGATTTTCTTTTCTTTGTATGATAACACACTTAAACCGTTAAAAACATGACCAATATACAATTTACCTTCGTCGTCGTCGGCAGCACACCAAACATGATTACTCACAAATCCCGGAATTGTTGCCTGATTGAAATGCGTAAATTTCTTTGTTTTTTTATCGAGATAATCAACTCCAAAATGGTAAGTACAAACCCAGAGATTTTTATTGTAACCATGAGTCAGGTATGTTATATCATTGGTTGCAATACTGTTTGGATTTTTACTGTCACTTTGAAAATAGGCAAATTGCTCAGTTTTGGTATCAAAGGCATTTAAACCTGTACGTTGAGTTGCTATCCAAATGATATCATCGGTTTTATCAGCATATACCTGATTAAGCTCATTGCTGTTAATGCTATTTGCAGTTGGAAAGTTTTTCCGGTAAACCCTAAAATTGTGACCATCAAACCGATTTAAACCGGATTCGGTTGCAAACCACATATATCCCTGCCTATCTTGAGTAATTCCAACAATATTATTATTTGATAATCCATGCTGCATACCTAATTTTTTAATATAAAAAGGCTCTGCTAAAAGACAGAAAGGAATCAATATAAGTGTAAATAATAATGTATTTTTCATCGGAACAAAGAATTTCGTTACTTTTTTAAAATTATAATCTTGATATGAGAAATCAAATATATACCAAAGAAAACTTAAGATATAACTACTAGATGTAACTTCTTTTCCTTTAATTTGATTTTTTTAAATACGAATGCAAGATATAAAGAATGTTTTAAATCACAAAAAAACTTGTATTCAAGAAATAATTACGCAAATGAGGCATAGATTATTAGAAAATATTTCAAATATAAATTTAAAAATCACATATAAGATCTTTCTACAATTTCCTGCAAATAATTTATCAATAATAAATAATGTGGTGTACATCAAGCCGTATTTGCAAATTAAGCACTAAATTTTATTAACTTTACACATTAATCAGAATACATAAAAAAACCACTTTCTTGGGCATAATTACCTTATAAACAATTTGAAATTAATTATTATGAAATCTAACTTATTGACAATACTTTTATGTCTGAATATTTCAATTGGAATAAAGGCTCAGGAAATCAGGGCACTTGAAATAAAACATGATATTCCGTTAGATTCCATCACTTTAAGTGATCCATTTATTCTTGCTGATACAAAAACAAATATGTACTACATGACCGGAACTGGTGGAAGGTTATGGAAAAGTCAGGATTTAAAACTCTGGTCAGGTCCGTATAGTGTTGTAAAAACCAATCCTGAATCGTGGATGGGACCAAAACCAATGATTTGGGCGGCTGAAATTCATCATTTCAAAGACAAATATTATTATTTTGCGACCTTCACAAATCGTGCTTTGCACATAGATACAGTAAAAGGGAATGCCATTGAGCGCAGAGCCAGTCATATACTTGTGAGTAACTCACCGGATGGTCCGTACGTACCAATGAAAGATTCAATATACTTACCTGCCGGAATGCCAACTCTCGATGGTACTTTCTGGATAGATACAGATGGCAAACCTTACATGGTGTATTGTTATGAATGGTTACAAAACTTGAACGGGACTATTGAGAAAATCGAATTGAAACCTGATTTAAGTGGTTCAATTGGCATCGGTAAAGTGTTATTTAGGGCAAGTGATTCACCATGGAGTCGCGAAAAGGATGAGTCAGGCAATGATCGTCCCAACAAAGTGACTGATGGACCCTTTTTATTCAAAACCGGTACCGGACGATTAGGAATGATTTGGACCAGTTGGATATATGATGTATATACACAGGGGGTTGCCTATTCTGAAAGTGGAACATTAGATGGTCCATGGATTCACGAGAAGCTACCGATAACTCCACCCGATTTTGGTCATGGTATGATATTTCGCACTTTTGAAGGCAAACTACTGATGTCGGTTCACAGTCATAAAAGCGTAAACGGTCGCTATTTGCGAATTCCAAATTTATTCGAAGTTGATTTGTCTGGCGATAAATTAATAGTAGGGAAACCATTTGAACATCGTTAAGTATTTATTAAAATGAACAATAATTCTACTTTGACAGATTATTGAATGTAACTTATCTCATTTTTTATTATGATTCAAGTTTTAAATTTACACATCTTTGTATGATTATTATGATGTGTGTATAGTAAAAATAAATTACTCAAATAGCAGAATAAATACTAATCACTTAAAACAAAATTTTACTTTGGATTTTCTTTATCCCGTTGTAAAATAAAAATTCTCCATTTTACTTACAACTTTTGCCGTAGTAGAAAAGATATAATTTCTTAATTACTATTTCGACCTCTCCCAAGAAGAAAGACTTAAATGAATGCAACGTAGAGTATTTTACTATATTATTTGATTCCATTTAAGTATCATGTTTCTTTAAAAAATCTTGATGTTATACTTATAAACAGCGATGTAAATTAATAGCTTTGATTGATAACATCTGCTGTTTTGTACAAAGAAATCCAGAAAATAATCCATTTTGCTGAATTTTTTATGTTTTTTGCTGAATTCATGACTCATGAATTTTTAAATTATTCCAACCTTTGTATAGGTAAAATTGTTTAGTAAATGTAATAAATATTCATCCTTCTATTATTTTGCTTTTTACCGTGTTAACCTTGTTGAATTAAGAAAATT
>CAYNHC010000220.1:0-6101 GCA_964396705.1 uncultured Paludibacter sp. | reverse complement strand
ATTTTTCAAATTTTTCCCAATCTGAGGTGTCTTTTCCGGTACAATATTTCTCATCCACGCCATTGGTACGCATTCCACGCCATTTATAATGATCACCACCTAACCAAATCTCTGTCAGCGATTTAAACTTATGATCATTTGCTACCATCGATGGAATTAAATGGCAGTGGTAGTCAATAATTGGCTGTTTTGCAGCATGTTCATGATACAGCTTTTGTGCAGTTTCGGTTTGCAGCAAAAAATTTTCGTCTAAAAAGTTTTTCATGATATTTTATTTTGGAATTTTATAAATACTGATTAGAAAAGTAGTTAAATATTGTTCAAATGTAATCGAATTGAGAGATAAAAAATATAATTTGCAGAAAAATTAAACTCCAATATTATGTTATTAAATATGTTTTTCAAACATACATGACTTCAGTTCATTTACACATATTCTTTAAAACATTGATATTAAAATATATACGACTATATTTTACATAAATTGTATTTTTCGTGTTCGCCAACGAAAGTACAATAAATTTTTGAAATTTCAAAATATATACTATTTTTGTGGTTCTGTGTCCGCACACGATAATATTATCCTTAAATGAAAAACCAGATTTCAAAAATCAGAATTAAAGATATCGCAAAGCTCGCCGGTGTATCGGAGGGAACTGTAGATAGGGTATTGCACAACAGGGGTGAAGTTTCGGAAAAGAGTAAAATTGCAGTTGAAAAAATACTTGAAGAAATAAATTATTCACCCAATATATTAGCCCGATCTCTTGCATCAAAAAAACATTTCAGGTTTGTCTGTCTTATTCCGAGTCATCAGCCGGAAGATTATTGGGAAAGTGTTGAACGTGGTTTTGATCTTGCAGGTAGAGATTTTTTACAATATAATATTTATTTGGAAAAACTTTTTTATAACCAGTTTGATTTAAATTCTTTTAAAAGTGTTTCAGAAAAAGTAATTGAAAGCAAACCCGATGCTGTAATAATGGCTCCGATTTTCAGAGAGCAAGCATTGGAATTTTCGCGTGAATTGCAAACATTGAGAATACCTTTTTCTTTTATCGATTCAATGATTGAAGAGGCGGAATTTACTTCATATTATGGGCAAAATTCTTTTCAAAGTGGATATGTGGCTGCAAAACTGTTGCTGAACTCACTGCCAAATAATGCTCAGGTGGTGATTATTCGTACCAAAAGAAAGGGCGGTGAATCAAATCAGACCAAAGCCAGAAGTAATGGATTTATGCAATATGTGAGTGAAAAACATTTAATTAACTTTGAACTGATAAATGTTGATATAACCGATGATGATGAGAATTTGAATTCGGAGATATTACGTGAAGTCTGTAATTCACACAATAATATTAAGGCTGCAATTACTTTTAATTCAAAAGTTTACCAGTTAGCCCGAAATTTAGAAAAGTTAAATAAAACCGACGTAAGATTGATTGGCTACGATTTGTTAGACGAAAACATTAAATATCTTAAAAATGATATTGTTTCTTTTTTGTTGGCTCAACGTCCTGATAAACAAGCCTATCATTCGGTTCGTGATATGTGTTCAGTATTGATTTTTAAACAAAAAATCAAAAAGATTAATTATGTTCCAATCGATATTTTAATGAAAGAAAATATAGAAGATTACATTGAATTCAGAGAAAAGATACAATAACATTGTAAAACAAAAAAAAATATAACCATTAAAATTATACCATTATGCAATTAGGAAAATTTAGTATTGGAACGGGTGACCGTTTCTGTCATCAAGGCGAAGCTCAGTTGAGAGCCATTATGAAAGCCAACGAAAAATCGGGCTTAGACATTAATATTGTATGGAATAAATCGAATCGCGAGCATACTTATGTTCATACAGTACCACAAGATACACGAAATGAAGCCGAAGCAGCTGTAAAAGCGCTGGGTTATAAAGGTCAATATTTCGTGGATGCCGATCATATCAACTTCAGCAATGTAGCCGGATTTGTTGATTCATCCGATTTTTTCACCTTAGACGTTGCTTCGTTTATCGGAAAAGAAAGTGCCAAAGCTGATGTTGATGCTTTTGTAGCTTCTTGCGCAAAATATGTAGGTAACTTAGCAGTTCCCGGCATTTCTCATCCACTGGTTGTAACCGATGAATTTTTGGTGCAAATTGCTAATAAATTTTTAGCTGCAACTCAACAAGCGGCTGATATTTATAATTTCCTTGTTGAGAAAAAAGGAAAAGGAAATTTCATTACCGAAGTATCAATGGACGAAGTTGAAACTCCTCAAACTCCTATCGAAATGTTATTCATTTTGAAAATGTTGGCCGATAAAGGTGTTCCTGCTCAAACTATTGCACCAAAATTTACAGGTCGTTTCAACAAAGGCGTAGATTATACAGGTAATGTAGAGCAGTTTGCTAAAGAATTTGAAGAAGATGTGTTGGTCATCGATTATGCTGTGAAAGAATTCGGACTTCCTAAAGAATTGAAATTAAGTATTCACTCAGGTTCTGATAAATTCTCTATTTATCCGGTAATGGCTGCGGTTATTAAAAAATACGATAAAGGCCTGCACTTGAAAACTGCCGGAACAACATGGCTTGAAGAAGTGATTGGTTTGGCTGTTGCAGGAAGTGATGGTTTGGAAGCAGCTAAATTTATATATGCCGATTCGTTGAATCGCAGCGAAGAATTATGTGCTCCTTATGCTGATGTAATTGATATAAAAACATCAGAACTTCCTACTATCGAAGAAGTTAATTCATGGTCGGCCGAAAAATATGCGAATACATTGCGTCACATACCCGGTCATCCCGATTATAATCCGAACTTCCGTCAGTTAATTCATGTAGCTTATAAAGTTGCTTACGAAATGGGTGACAAATATATAGGTATGATCGAAAAACATGCTGACGTAGTAGGACAATGTGTGGAAGAAAATATTTATGACAGACATTTGAAAAGATTGTTTAATTTATGACCCCAAACCCCTAAAGGGGCTTAAGAAATAACCCCTAGCCCCTAAAGGGGAACAAAGTTACTTTCGGATCTTATAATTATCTATTATAAATGTTTATATAACAAATAAATCAATACTAACATCTCTTACTCTCTGTGAACTGACGGATTGGGGGTGATAAATTTAATACATCAAAATGAAAAACTTATTCGACGTAAAAGGCAAGGTGATTGTTATCACTGGAGGTGCCGGAATTCTTGGAAGAGGAATGGCTGAATATATGGCCGAGCAAGGCTGTAAAGTTGTTATTTTAGACAGAGCTGATGCAGGTGTTGCATTGGCTGAAGAACTTAAATCAAAAGGAGCAGAAGCACTGTATTTAAATACCAATGTGCTTGAAAAAGAAGCATTAGAACAAAATGCAAAAGATATTGTTGCTACTTTTGGTAGAATTGATATACTTGTAAACGCTGCCGGTGGAAATATGGCAGGTGCAACCATTGGTCCGGATCAAACCATTTTCGATCTTCAAATAGATGCTTTTGAAAAAGTAGTTGATTTGAACTTGTTTGGAACCGTTTTGCCATGTATGGTATTTGGAAAAGTAATGGTAGATCAAAAAGAAGGAAGTATTATCAATATTTCATCTGAATCTGCCATTCGTCCGTTAACCCGCGTGGTTGGTTATGGCGCTTCAAAAGCGGCGGTAACAAACTTCACAAAGTTTTTAGCGACCGAAATGGCAACTAAATTCAGCGAAAAAATTCGCGTAAATGCTATGGCTCCCGGTTTTTTCTTAACTGAACAAAACCGTGCGTTAATGACAAATCCTGATGGAACACCAACGGCACGCGGAAAATCAATTGTGGCTCATACTCCGTTCGGTCGGTTAGGCGAACCAGATGAATTATTCGGAACTTTGCATTGGTTAGCGAGCGATGCTTCCAAATTCGTAACCGGAACACTGACCGTAATAGATGGCGGTTTTGATGTGTTCTGTATTTAAGTAGAACAAAGAGCAAAGAACAAAGAGCAAAGATAAAGAAAGAAGATAAAGAATAAAGAATCAGGACGACAAGGCAATAGTATTATCACAGAAAATCTTGAATCTTGACTCTTGGTTCTTTTGTCTAAAAAAAATGGTAAATAGTAAATGAACAAATAGTAAATCTAATTCTTTATGATAACACTAAAAAAAGATACAAAATATGCCCTGATGGTGGCTACAAGCATGGGTGTGCGCATTACTCCGGTGAACGGACAACCTGTTCACAGCAGTAAATTGTTTGAAATGGAAGTTTCGAGCGCAGAAACGAATGTAGCAAGTATTTCTTCGTATTTAGGACTTCCTGTAAAAGTTTTAACAACTTTCGTAAAAGACAGTCCCATTGCACAAATGATTAAAAGTAACTTGCGTGCACGCAACATGGACTACGAAGGTGTTGAAGTACCGCAAGGTGATCCATGGGGTTATCGTCATCAGTTCAATATTGCCGACAGCGGATTTGGAACCCGTGGTCCACGTGTATTGAACGACCGTGCCGGTGAAGTAGGACGTACGTTGAATGTAAAGGATTTCGATCTTGAAAAAATCTTTGTAAAAGAAGGTGTTCAAATTCTGCATTTATCGGGTTTGATTGGCGCTTTGTCGGTTGAAACCAGTGAATTCTGTTTACAATTGGCTCGTTATGCCAAGAAAACCGGAACACGTATTTCCTTCGATTTGAACTACCGAGCGTCATTCTGGAAAGGTCGTGACAAAGAACTGCGTGAAATTTTCACTGAAATTGCATCTGTTGCTGATATTTTGATTGGTAATGAAGAGGATTTCCAACTTTGTTTAGGAATTAAAGGACCAGAAGCTGGTGGTAAAGGTATCGAAGCCGAAATTGATGGTTTCAAAGGCATGATTGGTCGTGTAAAACAAGCTTTTCCGAATGCTTCTGTTTACGCCACTACACTTCGCCAGGTAATCAGTACCAACGAACATTTGTGGGGTGCCATCATGTTAGAGGAAGAAAACTGGCATGTAATTATGCCACGCAAAATCAATGTGCTCGACCGTATCGGGGGTGGTGATGGTTTTGTGGGCGGACTGCTTTATGCCATTTTGAAAGGCTGGGAACCTGATACATGGCCGAAATTCGGGTGGGCTTCAGGCGCTTTAGCAACTACTTTCCTTACCGACTACGCTCAACCTGCCGATGAGGACATGGTTTGGAGTATTTGGGGCGGAAATGCAAGGGTGAAAAGGTAAAGAACAGCCCCCTAACCCCCCCGAAGGGGGGACTTAAAGACAAATTCTCTTTATTAAAAATAATTATTCAATTAAAAGCTAACTAAAAGTCCCCCCTTGGGGGATTTAGGGGGCTGGAAAGGGGTTTTATGATCTATTACGAAAAAGGTTCAATTGATACCGAATTTTCTTCTGCTGATTTAAAAGCAGGTTTGTTCGAGGCATTGGAGAAAATAGGAAAGAAGCACAAGGTGCTGGCTATTCCGCCCGATTATACACGTCTGCCAAGTCGTGCAGGTGAATTGACCGAATTTACCTGGCAATATTTTGGTGATGCATTGACTGATGTTTTGCCGGCTTTGGGAACACATTCACCCATGACGGCTCATCAGATTGACCACATGTTCGGAACGATGCCAGCTTCGCTGATTCGTGAACACGATTGGCGTAACGATGTAGTGACAGTGGGTTATGTACCTGCCGAATTTGTAAAGGAGGTTTCGGGAGGCGCTGTGGAATTTCCGTGGCCGGCTCAGGTTAACAAGCTGTTGCTCGAAGGTAATTTCGATTTGATTCTTTCCATTGGTCAGGTTGTTCCTCACGAAGTAGTGGGAATGGCCAACTACAACAAAAATATTTTTGTTGGAACCGGTGGAGTCGAAGGAATCAATAAAAGTCACTTTGTGGGTGCTGCTTACGGTATGGAACGTATGATGGGTCATGCCGACACGCCTGTTCGTCGCATTTTTAATTATGCTTCGGATAATTTTACCCAAAACTTACCCATCATGTACGTACAAACGGTAGTTGGTCTCGACAAATCGGATGGTAAAATTAAATGCCGTGGATTATATATTGGCGACGATTACGAAGTATTTACAAAAGCTGCAAAATTAGCACTTCAGGTAAATTTTGATTTATT
>CAYNHC010000219.1:1985-6103 GCA_964396705.1 uncultured Paludibacter sp. | reverse complement strand
GTACGGTAAAAGCAGATATTTCAACGATTTATTTTGGCGAGAGGGGACGTGTTTGTATGTTAAAACAACGAATCAACGAGGGATGGAAATATCTTTCTGAAGGATATAAACTGAACCCTGTAAATGTTGAAATGAAATCGTTGTTTCAACATGCATTTTACGATTATATTAAGAAATGTGCTTCGGATGTGGATTTTATGACCAAATACGAAAATTCATTAAATGAATTTGAAGCTTTAAATCAGGATACACGAGTGTTAAGCATTGGTGGTGATTATTTGCTGGACAAAGTGTACGATTATTATACAATCGACAATTTGACTATGGCTGAAAAAATGTTAACTCGCTTTGAATCGTTTATTAAACAACATCCGAACTATAAAATAGACGAACAAAGAGCAGCATTGACCTATGCGAATATATCTTCAGCATATTTTAGAAATAGAAACTTAAAAATGAGTAATTCCGTATTAGCCAGAGGTTTGAAAATAATGCCTGAGAATCCTGTTTTAATCAGAAAACATAAAGTAAATGTAACTCACGAAATCAGATAAACATTCTTGATCTTTTATTTTAAATTATTATCGTGTATTGTTATTATTTTCAATATTATTCATTCAAATTTTTTCTTGCAAGCCTCGACCCTCCGGAGATGTTCTTTAATTGCTGAAAGTTGCGCACTGGTTACTGGGATTTTTGGAATCCCAGTTTTTGCATTCTTAGGATTTTCAATCCGTTCTTATGTGCAGTTTAAACAATCGTAACATCCAGTAATCCTTTACCACCTGCATAATCAATAGCCGAACTATACACCGTTCTACGGAGAAAATTCCACCCGAAAATGCGACGTTTTGATTATTTAATGAAGATACATCCGTCAGGACAGTGTATATTACAGCTCGGCTATTTGCTCATTTAATAGTCATTCCGGGTAGGACAGGAGATTAACCGTGTTCAGCCCAATGCATAACCTGAATGCAAGGTGAGACCAACTGTACACATTGTTACTAGACTTGTTACCAATAAAAAAACTGACGAAAAGATTTTCATCTTATTCGTCAGTTTATGATATAAAACAACTGAATGTGTTTATTTTTCTAATTTATTGATAATATGAAGAGTGTCCGATGCAATCATAATCTCGTCCTACCGGATATATTCTTTAAATGAGCAAAGTTTCGCACTGTTTGACGGGTTTTGCAAACCCGTTATAATGTAATATAAGGATTTTTAATCCGAAATACTCATAAAACCATATCCGTCACAAAGATATAAATTTATTTCAACTGAAAGTTTTCGGAATATAATACAGGGCGTGTGATTAATAAATATCTCACCAGCAACGTACTACACAATTTGCCCATTTATTTAGCATATTCAAGTGGACAATGTAAACTCTGCATCTGTAAGACAATTATTAAAACTGTTACCAATAAAAAAACTGACGAAAAGATTTTCATCTTATTCGTCAGTTTATGATATAAAACAACTGAATGTGTTTATTTTTCTAATTTATTGATAATATGAAGTGTGTCCGATGCAATCATAAATTCCTCATCGGTGGGTATTACCACCACTTTAACAGTAGAATCGGGAGTGCTTAATAATACTTCCTGACCTCTTGATGTTGCATTCAGTTCGTTGTCGATTTTCAGACCCATAAATCCTAAACTACTGCAAACAGACTCCCTCACATGTGATTGATTTTCGCCAACTCCACCTGTAAAAACTAAAACATCTACTCCGCTAAGTGCCGCTATATACGAACCAATGTATTTTTTAATGCGGTATTCATACATATTTAAAGCGAGTTTTGCCCGTTCGTTTCCTTCAGCAATGGCATTGTCGATATCGCGCATGTCCGACGAAATTCCTGATACACCTAAAACTCCACTGTGCTTGTTGAATAACGTAGAAGCGCCAGCCGAACTTATCATTTCTTTTTCCATTATGTAGGTAACAACTCCAAGATCAACGTCTCCCGAACGCGTTCCCATCATTAATCCTTCAATAGGAGTAAAGCCCATGGAAGTATCAACCGATTTTCCATTTTCGATAGCAGCTATAGATGCGCCATTTCCAATATGAGCTGTAATTATTTTTGTTTTATGATAGTTCAGCCCTAAAAATTCACATGCACGATGCGACACAAAACGATGACTTGTACCATGAAAACCATACCTGCGTATTCCATATTTCTTGTACAGTGAATACGGAATGCCATACATATACGCATAATCGGGCATCGACTGGTGAAATGCAGTGTCAAAAACTGCTACCTGAGGAACATCGGGGAGTAATTCGTTTATGGCACGTATTCCGGCCAGATTTGGTGGATTGTGCAATGGCGCAATGTCTATACACTCTACAATTTTTTTGATGACTTCATCGTCGATTAACACGCTTGAGTTAAACTTTTCGCCACCATGTACCACACGATGTCCAACTGCATTTATTTCTTCCAAAGACTGGATTGCTCCATGTTTTGCACTTGTCAATACTCCCAGAATGTATTCAACAGCAATCTGATGTTCAAGAATTTCGCCTTCAAGAATCACCTTTTGCCCATCCATACGGTTATGTTTTAGGAAAGAACCTTTCATGCCGATTTTTTCAACTCCACCGGATCCAAGTTCCTGCTTGGTTTCCATATCGAGAAGTTTATATTTAACCGACGAACTACCACAATTTAATACTAATATTTTCATCTTCAAATTCCTCCTTTATTTAATTATATTACCCGATTCATCGTAAGTATAGAAACCTTTTCCTTTGCTGACACCGAAATTTTTAGCTCTGAAAAGTCGCAGTAAAATGGGTGAAGGTTTATATTTAATATTTCCGTACTCATCATATAAGTTTTCAAGTAACCGAACAATTTTTTCAATTCCCATTTGATCGGCAGTACGGAACACACCCTGACGGTGACCAAAACCAACTGTAAGTACCCGGTCGATATCTTCGACGGATGCAATTCCTTCCATCAATACAGCACATGCTTCGTTTAACTGTATTAAAAACAACCTGATGCTCACTAAGCCCGAAGATTCCATTACAGGTACATATTCGTGATTTATCAAGCGTACAAACTGACACACTTTATCAAACGTTTGTATTGAAGTATTCAGTCCGGGAACAATTTCAATTATCTGAGAACCGGGTATATTCGAAAGAAAATGTAATCCGATACATCTGTCCTGATGAGTAAGCTCAGAAGCTAATTCGGTAACAACAACTGTTGAAACATTTGAAGCAATTATCGCCGTGGGAGATAACGTTTTTTCCAGATTTAGAAAAACTTCCTTGCGTTGAGCAACTCTTCGTTCGCCTGTTTTGTTATCGTACCGGATGGTCTCGATAACAAAATCACATCCCCTGAAATCTTCGTAATTAACAGTTCCGCGAATTCGGCTTAATACAGATTTTTTCTCATTTAATGTCAATCCCCAGTTTTGAATTTTCTTGTCAAGTTTCATTTCAATTCTGACATAAGCATTCTGTATCCTATCTTCATCAGGTTCAAGAAAGATAACTTCTATTCCATTCAATGCAGCTGTTGTGGCTATAACACTGCCTTCTTTTCCGCATCCCACTACACCTATTCTCGAAAATAGAGTGCGTTTTCGGTTGCGTTTACTTAGTCCATACCTTTCAATCGGTTCGTAAATCGGTTCTGCCATAATATTTTGTTAATGCATAATTAATAATTCATAATGCAAAATTGAAAAGTCACAATGCCTGACTCATCCCGATAGTTATCGGGAGAAATAAGCACTATGCATCGTCAATTAATTTTTCATTGCCTGATTAGCTGTAATAGTAATCATTTTCACAATGTCGTCAACGGAACATCCTCTGGAAAGGTCGTTCACCGGAGCGGCCATACCTTGTAAAACAGGTCCAACAGCTTGTGCACCCGAAAAGCGCTCAACTACTTTGTACCCTATATTTCCTGCTTGTAAATCGGGAAATACCAAAACATTTGCATGACCGGCAATTTTACTGCCGGGCGCTTTACTTTGACCTATTTCCGGTACAAGCGCTGCATCTGCCTGTAATTCTCCGTCAATTAATAATTCCGGCGCCATTTCTTTTGCAATTCTTGTTGCTTCAACTAC
>CAYNHC010000219.1:0-1885 GCA_964396705.1 uncultured Paludibacter sp. | reverse complement strand
GTTGCCTCGTGAATGTTCGTGAGATTATTCTCTAATGCAAGTCTTGTAATTTCTTTTTCATCGCCAATCAAAATTAATTTAGCCGCTTTTTCTTTCAGGATTATATCCGCTGCTTTTAGAGTGCGGATTTCTGTGCCTTCGGGTAATACAATCCGCTGTAGATTGGATTTGGCACGCTCCATAATTTTTTCTAATAAGTTCATTTGTAATTTATGTTGTAAGTTATAATTTCAGGGAAGAAGAATGTGTTTTCCGGTCGAAAACGATGCAAAGATATAGCTTTTTCAATAAATTGCAATGTAGAGATTGCAATTTTACGCAATTATTTGATATCATGTCAAATATACCACGAAAAAAATCAAAATAATGAGTTAAATGGCTCTTTATAATTCAAAAAATCATCAAAAAAGCCTGTTATAAATTTCGTATTCGTTTTTATATAAATAATTGAAAAAAATATTACTAAGTTTGCACTGTAATATTTTTTAGATTTTTTCTTTTAGTTATAAAAAACTTACACAGTTCTTTAAAATCAAATTTCAACCCAATTACCATTTCACAATAAAATAGATTTTATGAAAATCATCTCATGTACTCCTGAATATTCATCACAAATTCTTGAAATTTTTAATGATGCAATTCTTAATACCACAGCTTTGTATGATTACAATCCATGGACATTGGATACAATTAAAACCTGGTTTGAATTGAAAGCCGGGCATAATTTTCCTGTAATTGGAATTATTGATGATAATAACCGTTTATTAGGTTTCGGATCTTACGGCGTTTTTCGATTACGTCCGGCATACAAATATACAGTCGAAAACTCGTTGTATGTTCATAAAGATTACAGGGGAAATGGATTAGGGAAAATTTTGCTTGCCGAAATAATTAAAAATGCCACAGCTCAGAATTATCACTGCATTGTAGGTGTAATTGATTCGTCGAATACAACAAGTATTTCTTTGCACAAATCATACGGATTTCAGTTTAGTGGGCGAATTGAACAAGTTGGGTATAAATTTAACCGCTGGTTAGATGTTGATTTTTATCAGTTGATTTTACCTACTCCCGAAAATCCTGTTGATGGAAATATGATTTACTAAAAGTCCCATTTAATCAAGAAGTTAATATCAGTTTTTCTGTTGCCTGTAATAAGTTCGTTTCCGACGCCAATTGTTTCTCTGTCGTCAGAGTAAACAGTTTGTGCCAGTTTGAACCAGCATGATAACTGCTTGTTAAGTTCATACTTCAAATTTATATAGTATCTGCTTCCCGATCCGTAATACATTGGAATAGCGAAAGCATATAAAACATCTTTTTCGTAAGTATAAAACCTGTTTTCATAGTCTGTAGCATCGAAAAACTGATACCTGAAATCGATTGTAATTGGAAGTTTTTTAAATTTATAGCTTAAGTCCTGCAACGAAGTTATTCCATATCCCGGCGATGATAATCCTTTTCTACATAAATTGCCTTCAATCATGGTTTTTATCATGAAATTTTCGTACACATAAACTAATTGATAACGCAAAGAGCTTTTCCTCATGGTAATTATTACAGGCATAATCGATTCTGAATCAGATAGATTATTCATTTTGTCCTCATATTTTAATCGCCAGAACATGCTTAAATTTCTATTTGCATTAAAATCAGTTTGTAACAGATAATCCATCCCATTTGATGGTGCATTAATCGAAAATTTAGTCCACGGAAAAGAATAACTATCAGCATATGCAGCAAATTTCCATTTTCTGAAGGGTCTTATTTCTGTTCCAATGTAAAATCCTGTTTCGTTATTTACACGTGAAGATTCCGAAAATGCATTGGCATAAAAAGTGTCGTACTTTGGTGAAAAATAGCGGTGCAAAGCTACAAGTGAAAC
>CAYNHC010000218.1:1512-6137 GCA_964396705.1 uncultured Paludibacter sp. | reverse complement strand
GGCTGAATATGTAGATGAACATTTAGAAGATTTTGCTGAAATAATATAAGTTCAGAATTTTAATATAGTTTAATTCTACATTGACAGATTATATTATTTCAAGAATAATATTTAAATTAAGAGTAACTTCAAGTCCCCTTTAGGGGATTTAGGGGTAGTTTAGATACAATTTTTTACTGCCCCAAGCCCCTAAAGGGGATGTGAAAAACCATCGTCTCTGAAATTTTGAATAAATTCATTGTAATTTGTCAAAGTAGAATTAAATTAATATTCAATTTAAGATTTTCATTTTATTGATTTTGTAATTCAGTATTTGAATATTTGTTTGATAGTTGGTTTTCTCTTTTTTGAAATTACCTCCGGATTCTCATTTCGCGATTAACAACAGGATACCTTAGAATCACGAAAATTAATTACTTTTGTAGCTATATTTACTTGAATCAAAAATAGCTGAAAATGAGAAAAATCACACTCCTCACTTTTATTTTGTTAATTTTTTTGTTTCGTCTCCAATCTCAAACCGGAACTTTTTATTCAACCGATAATGTACTTTCAAACAGTTTAATTAATTCAATATATCAGGATTCGCGGAATTATATCTGGATTGCTACTGAGGATGGATTAAACAAGTACGATGGTGTGCGCTTTGGTATTTACCACAAAAAGAAGGATGACAATACTTCATTAAAAAATAACTATGTTCGAACACTTTTCGAAGACAGCAAAGGCCGGTTTTGGGTGGGTTGCATTAATGGATTAATGCTTTATAACCGGGCTGAAGATACATTTACTGAGGTCCCTATTTATTTCCGTAATCAACCTGTAACAACCCACATTACATCGATAATTGAGACAAAAAACGGTGAAATTTTGATTTCCACTTCGGGTGGAGGAATAATTCGTTCAACCGATAATTACAAAACATTTTCGGTTGATGAAAATTTATTCCCAAGGCTTTGTAGCAGGTATCTTATTTCACTTTTTCAGGACAAAAAAGGGTTGATTTGGATTGCTTCCGAAAATCAGGGATTGAATCTTTATAATCCTAAAACAGGTGATATTAAGAGTTATAAATCTCCAGTGGGGATTGGGAGCAATCAGATTTCATCCATTTGTGAAGACGATCAGGGAAATATTTTTGTTGGAACGCTCACAGGGGGGTTATTTCGTTACAACTCATCAATAAATGCTTTTAGTCAGGTTGATTATGTCAATCCAAATATTTCATTGCCGGTTAAAAGTTTATTATTCGACAAAAATAAAAGATTACTTGTTGGAACAGATGGTCGCGGAATAAAATACCTGAATAAAGTAACCGGTAGATTAGAAGATTTTCAGATAAAAACTGCCATGTTTGATTTTTCACGGACAAAAGTTCACGCATTGTGCCAGGATAAAGTTGGTAATCTTTGGGTTGGATTGTTCCAAAAAGGCGTTTTTCTATCACCGAATCATCCCAACAAAATTCAGTATTGGGGTATGAAATCTTACTATCAAAATGTGATTGGCTCCAATTGTGTGATGTCGGTTTTGAAAGACAGTGATGGCATACTATGGATTGGAACTGATAATGATGGATTGTATGGATTAACCGGAAATGTTTCGCGACATTTTGAATTGATTAGCAATGTGAATGGCGTTTCGAGCACCATAATGTCCATTCAGGAAGGTAAAAAAAACACTTTATGGCTTGCTTCGTATTTGGATGGTTTAATGAAATTTGATAAACCAAGTGGAAAAATTACAAGGTATTATAATAATTCACCTGAACTTTCAAACAATACTTCACGGAATAAAGCCATGTGCATTGCTCACGACACTAAAAACCGAATATGGGTGGGTACAAACGGAGCGGGAGTACAGGTTTTCGATATTAACTCTTCACAGTACGTCTCGCAATTCATTTTTCACGAAGAAGACTCCACAGGGATTGCCAATAATTGGGTGAACTGCATCAAGCGCGATGGTGATAGTTTGATGTGGATTGGTACTTATGAGGGTGTTAGTAGTGTCGATTTAAGAACAAATAAAATAAAAACATACCGAACACAAAAAGGGGTTTTACCGGGAAATATTGTAATGGCTATCGCAAGAGACCGCAAAGGGAAAATGTGGTTCGGAACAACCGAAGGACTTGCCTGCTACATCCCGAAAACAGGTGAATCGCTTCACTATTCAACAAAAGACGGGTTAGCAGGAAATTCTATTTGTGGTATATTGGAAGATTATAATGGAAATTTATGGATTAGCACACACAGTGGTATTTCAAAGTTTATTCCCGAAAGCAATAAATTCGTCAATCTTTATGCTTACGATGGTTTGCAGGGAAATGAATTTTCGACAGGTGCTGTAGCTATTACTGAGGATGGAGAAATGATTTTCGGAGGTGTTGGTGGTGTAAGTTCGTTTTATCCCAAAGATATAAAAGATCAACGTGCTCCCATTAAGTTGGTTCTTACCGGTTTATATGTGTTCGACAAATTAGTCGTTAAAGGTCAAAAATCAGGTTCTCATAAAATTATCGACAACTTTATAAGTGATATCGATAGAATTAAACTCAATTACAAGGACAATATGTTCACGCTTGAGTTTTCGACCTTTGATTTTGGAAGTTCCGAAAGTGTTTATTATCGATATAAAATGGAAGGGCTTAATAACCAATGGATAACAACTGAAAAAGGAATTAACCGGATTAGTTTTACAAACCTTAATTACGGTCGTTACAAACTCAGGATTAAAGCCTGTGTTAATAACCAGGAATCTGTCGAAAAAGTGATAAAAGTTGTCATTTACCCACCCTGGTACCTGACCTGGTTAGCAAAAATCATTTATTTTATTCTTTTTATTTTGTTGGGTTGGATTGTTTTTAAAGTCTTGATGGAGCGAATAAATCACAAACAGGAAATGTTACGACGCGAACATCTGGAACAGGTGAATGAAGGTAAACTTCAGTTTTTTATAAATATTTCACATGAAATACGAACCCCAATGAGTCTGATTATAAGCCCACTCGAAAAACTTATTGCCGAAAATGATGATCCCAAAAAACAATCCGTATATCAGTTGATGTATCGCAATTCGCAACGCATATTGCGATTAATCAATCAGTTACTTGACATAAGAAAGATTGATAAAGGCCAGATGTTTGTAAAAATGAGTGAAACTGATCTGGTGGGTTTTATCGACGATTTGATGACAACTTTTGATTATCAGGCCAAAAAACGTGGAATTAATTTAATTTTCGACCATTCAATGTCGGAACTAAAGGCATGGATTGATGTGAATAATTTCGATAAAGTATTGGTCAATATACTTTCGAACGCATTTAAGTTTACTCCGGAAAAAGGTGAAATTATCGTTCATCTAAACAAAGGTGAAAATCCGACGTTTAATAACGCCTTAAAAAATTATTTCGAAATTATAGTTTCTGATACCGGCATTGGATTAGAAGAAGATAAAATTGAGCGCATATTTGAGCGTTTTTATCAAATCGATAATTCGCTTACCGATGTTAATTTTGGAACCGGTATCGGACTGCATTTAGCCAAAAATTTAGTGGGACTAATGCATGGCGAAATTTTTGCTCGTAACAAAACCAAAGGACAAGGATGCGAATTCGTTGTCCGTTTACCTTTGGGTGATGCTCATTTATCTCCATCCGAACGTGAAATGGGAAATATTCCTGTTTTGCACAGCGATGCAAATAAAACTATGATAGAAGAATCAGATGCAGATATCATAGTGAAGAAAACGAGGCCTAAAACAAAATATAGGGTGTTGATTGTAGAAGATGAAGCTGAAATCAGACATTACCTGCACAACGAACTCGCCGATATGTATCATATTAAAGAATGTGTAAATGGCAAAGAAGCACTTGATTATATACTCAAAGAAAAACCTGATTTGGTGATAAGCGATGTAATGATGCCCGAAATGGATGGTATAACGCTTTGTAAAAAGTTGAAAGCGAACAGCAATATCAATCACATCCCAATTATTCTGCTTACTGCTAAGTCCAGAGACGAGGATAAAGCCGAAGGTTTCGATATTGGCGCTGATGCTTATGTTGCTAAACCATTTAATGTCGATTTGTTGAAAAAACGTATAGCCAACATTATCGAAAACCGCGAAAGGTTAGAATATAAACCAGCAAAAAGTGATGAAAACAATGCACTTATTAAGCCTGTAGTGCTTAAAACCAATGATCAGATCCTTTTCGAAAAAATAGTGAAAATTATTAATGAAAATATTGCCGATTCGGAATTGAATGTAGAAATGTTGGCAGTAGGAGTTGGTATGAGTCGTGTACACATGCATCGCAAGTTGAAAGAACTGACCAATATGTCGGCGCGTGATTTCATAAAATCGATTCGTTTGAAACAGGCAGCGGATTTGCTATGTAATCAAAAACTAACTGTATCGGAAGTAGCTTATGCATTAGGATTCAATAATTTATCGCATTTCTCAACCGTCTTTCGCGAGTTTTATGGCATGTCGCCCAAAGAATATGCGCTGGAACACTGGAAAGGTGAAGAAAATAATACATAGCAATATAAACATAACATTTGATGATGTAACCAAACAATAACAACATGTAACGTGTAAATTGACTTTAGGAGTTGAAA
>CAYNHC010000218.1:0-1412 GCA_964396705.1 uncultured Paludibacter sp. | reverse complement strand
GATGTAACCAAACAATAACAACATGTAACGTGTAAATTGACTTTAGGAGTTGAAATGAAATATATTTGTACCGTTGTTATTAATAAAATATTACACCAACAATAATAAAGATAATTTTAAAACAATCTTAAATTAAATTCATTGAAAAAAAAAATTACTATTTCAATCCTCATGTGCTTTTGCATAGTTACAAATGCACAAACAATCCAATCATTATCCTATTATGCCGATAAATGTTCAGGTTTAAAAATTGGAACTGCAGTTGGCGGTCAGTTTTATTCAGAGTACGACAAAAATAGTTTGTACGATAAAACGGTGAAAGACAATTTCAATATACTGGTAGCCGAAAACGAAATGAAGTACGATGCAATGGAGCCTCAAAAAGGAGTCTTTAATTTTTCGAGACCTGATATTTTGGTAAACTTTGCTCAGAGAAATGGCAAACAGGTTCGTGGTCATACCTTGTGTTGGCATAGTCAGTTGCCCTCGTGGTTAACTGCCGGACTTACAAACGGAACTGCTAATGGAACTTTTACAAGAGCAACATTATTGGCAATTCTTAAAAACCACATTACCACCATTGTTACCCGATATAAAGGAAAAGTACAGCAATGGGATGTGGTGAATGAGCCTTTTAGCGATTCAGGAGGAGTGCTGCGAAATAGTATCTGGCAACAGGTTATTGGGAATGATTATATTGATTCTGCTTTTGTTTGGGCGCATAAGGCTGACCCGGAAGCAAAGCTTTACCTGAACGAATATAGCACAGAAATGTATGGAGGAACAAAGTCAAATGCCATGTACAATTTTGTGGTGGCTATGAAAAATCGTGGTATTCCAATCAACGGAGTTGGATTGCAATGTCATTTTACGGTGTCGAAAATTGATTTCACAAAACTTGACCAAAACTTAAAACGGTATGCTGCAGCAGGTCTCGAAGCAGTAATTACCGAATTAGATATCCGGATAGCTTTAACTGATTATGCGGCTGATGCAACTAAAATGCTAACAGCTCAAGCTAACGATTATTTGAAAATGATACGTTTGTGCTTGAATAATTCGAATTCAAAAACTTTCGTTACCTGGGGTTTTACCGATAAATATTCGTGGATTCCGGGTTTTACTGCCACCACCGGAAATGGTCCGGCTTCCGATTATTCATTGCTTTTCAATACTTCATACATTGCTAAACCGGCTTATACAAGTATATTAAATGAATTGGTAACTGTAAGTGCAAGTTCGGCTGTTGATGAAATTCCAAGCGGTTATGAGTTGAAATTGAAAATTACCGACAATAGCATTCAGGTTGAAAGTGAATCAATTATTAATAGTTGTAGAATTCATGATATGCAGGGAAGAATAGTTTTTTCTTCGAATCCAAAAAGTAATTCATTTCAATTGATAATTCCAAG
>CAYNHC010000217.1:0-6144 GCA_964396705.1 uncultured Paludibacter sp. | reverse complement strand
GCTAAAGTAATGGTTGCTAAAATGGATGAGCTTGGTTTTGGAAACTGCACGAACACAGGAGCTTGCGAAGCTGAATGTCCGAAAGCAATTTCAATTTCGCACATCGCCCGTTTGAATCGTGAATTTTTGGTTGCAAAATTCAAAGATTAGGAATAATATTAAATAGTAAGAATAATTTGTATTCTTGCTTTTTATAATCATATTGAAAGAGAGGTTTACTTCAAGCGAAGTAAATCTCTCTTTTTTCATTTGAATATGTGAATTCAAGAACTGTAAATGTTCTTTTGAATTTTTTGTAAATATAATTATATGATTATAAGTTCATTCCTATTATTGCTGAATAATTTTCATCCATTCAAAACTCTTAATTTGTTAATAAATAATAAATATATTTCTATTTATATCGCAAGCGATATAAATGTATTACTTTTGTATCGCAAGCGATACAAATAAATAAAACAATAATAATATGAAACAAAATTTTTATGATTTCAAAGCAACTTCTTTACAAGGTAAAGAAATAAGCATGGATACTTACAAAGGTAAAGTCGTAATTGTGGTAAACACTGCCAGTAAATGTGGCTTGACACCACAATACGAAGGATTAGAAAAACTTTATAAGGAATATAAGGACAAAGGTTTGGTAATTCTTGGTTTTCCGTGTAATCAGTTTGCCGGTCAGGAACCAGGAAGCGAAAAGGAGATTTCAGAAGGCTGTCTGATAAATTATGGTGTATCATTCCCAATGTTTTCGAAAATTGATGTGAACGGAGATAATGCACATCCACTTTACAAATATCTTAAATCGGAACTTAGAGGAGGAATTTTGGGTAGTAGCATAAAATGGAACTTTGCCAAATTTATGTTGGATAAAAACGGAAAACCTTACAAACGTTTTTCGCCAACTACAACTCCAGATAAATTGCGTGCTGATATTGAGAAATTACTTTCGTAATAATATTTGATAATAAAAGAGACTGTTTTGCGACATTCAGTCACTTTTTTCTTATTTTAGCAAAAAAATATTTATGGAATACGAACAATTAAAACTTGAAAATCAGCTTTGTTTTCCCTTCTATGCGGTTTCAAGGTTGATCATTAGAGCTTATCAGGAGGATTTAGATAGATTGGGAATTACTTATCCACAATATCTGGTTATGATGGTTTTGTGGGAAAATGAATTGCAAACTGTAAACGAAATAGGGGAGAAGCTTGTTCTAAATACTAATACAATAACTCCATTGCTGAAACGAATGGAAGTGATGGAATTACTTGAGCGCAAACAATCGGAAACCGACCAACGTAAAGTGATAGTTACCCTGACAACAAAAGGCAAAGAATTGCAGGAAAAAGCTGCTGAAATTCCTTTTCGTTTGCTCCAAAAAATGCAAATTGAACCAACAGAATTGAAAATTGAAGAATTGAAAAATTTGAAGAATCAATTGAACGATTTAATTTTATTACTTAAAGATATTGGATAAATTCAAGAAGCAAGAACCAAGATTCAAGACAAAATATAAACAAATAGTTAAAGAAAAAAGACTTATGAAAAAAATAATTTTAATGATAGCAATAGTGCTAATTAATTTTTTTGGTATTTCAGCTCAAAATGTGAATTTTTACAATCTGAAAGTGAAAACAATTCAAGGTAAAGAAATCAAGTTGAAAGAATACAAAGGAAAAGTGATATTGGTAGTTAATACAGCAAGTAAATGCGGATTGACACCTCAGTATGAAGGATTGGAAGAACTTTACAAAACATACAAAGAAAAGGGTTTTGTAATTCTTGGCTTTCCTTGTAATCAGTTTCTAGGACAGGAACCGGGGACTTCGGAGGAAATTATGAAATTTTGTTCCACAAAATATAATGTTACATTTCCAATGTTTGAAAAAATTGAAGTAAATGGTGATGAAGCACATCCTTTATATCAATTTTTAAAAAGTTCATTGCCTCTCGAAACGGCTAAAAACGATATTCGATGGAACTTCGAGAAGTTTCTGATTGACAAAAATGGAACTCCAGTTAAAAGATTTGCCCCTAAAACAAAACCTGCAGAACTTACTGTTGATATTGAAAAATTACTTTCTGAAAAGTAGAATGAATGTCTGAAAACTTACAAATTTATTTCAATAATTATTGAAATGTTTTTAAACTTAAAAGCAGTTGGCCATAAATTAGTCAACTGCTTTTTCATTACACACTCAAAAAACACTTGTATATTTAAATAATAATTGAGAAAAGCATATTGAACAGAAGTAATAAATTACATGTTGCGAAATAGGAACAAGTCTGAAATTCATAAGCATTAATATGAAATTAGCATAAAAACTACCATTTTATGTTCAATAAAGTAGAAAAAGTATTAGTTAAGGATAAAAAAATATAGTTTTTTATTGTTGGTGATACTCTATTTTTGCAATGTCGAAATATATCATCTCGGCAAGAATAAATTAACCCTAAAATATAAAATCTAATTCCATGAAGAGAAAACTTTTTTTTCTTTCAGTATTACTCCTGTTTGGAGTATGCCTGGTTTCTGCACAGCAGAGCCTTTCTGTTTCGGGAGTTGTATCCGATGCCAGTGATGGTAATCCATTGATTGGAGTTTCGGTACAAGTAAAAGGAACATCAACCGGTACTATAACCGACATTGATGGGAAATACTCCTTAGCAGTTCCACAAGGTTCGACCCTTGTTTTTACTTACATTGGTATGGAAAAACAAGAAATCTCAGCAAAAAGTAGAGTTATTAACGTAAAAATGCAATCGGACACCAAAATGCTTGACGAAGTGGTAGCAGTTGGTTATGGAACAATGAAAAAGAGTGATCTTTCCGGTGCTTCGGTTTCGGTTGGTGAAGAAAAACTCAAAGGTTCTATCATTACCAACATGGATCAGGCTTTACAAGGTCGGGTTGCCGGTGTTACGGCTGTTCAAACTTCGGGTCAACCGGGTTCCTCAGTTTCAATACGTGTTCGTGGGCAAGGTACTGTAAACGCCGATGCTGAACCACTTTATGTTATCGATGGTGTACCTGTTCAGGTTTCAGGTAGATCGGGTGCAGATTTTGGTTTGGGTGATGCACTGGGTAATGGTAAAGTTTCAACCATTTCTCCATTATCTACCATAAATCCTGCCGATATTATTTCGATGGAAATTTTAAAAGATGCTTCTGCAACAGCCATTTATGGATCGCGCGCATCGAATGGTGTTGTACTTATCACAACAAAACGTGGTAAAAGTGGTGAAGCAAAATTCACTTATGATGGACTTTATGGTTATCAACGTCAGGCAAAACGCCTTGATGTAATGAATTTGCAACAATTTGCGGAATACAGTAATGCTATGGCAAGCGAAACTGCCGGTCGTGATATGCGCGAAGAATTCAGAGATCCTTCATTATTAGGAGTCGGAACCAATTGGCAGGATGCAATCTTTCAATTAGCGCCAACACAAAGCCATACGATCAACGCTTCAGGTGGAAATGAAAATGTAAAATACTTTGTTTCAGGATCTTATTTAGGCCAAGAAGGAACGGTGATTGGTTCAAGTTTCGATCGTTTTGCATTCCGCAGCAATGTTGATGCTCAATTAAAAAAATGGTTTAAGTTAGGTTTAAATTTGGCTTATTCAACCACCAAAGAGCGTTTAGGGTTAGCCGATAGCGATGAAGGTATTATTAACACTGCTTTGCTTTCGACTCCTGATGTGCCAATTTACGATATGGATGGAAATTATACCAGTGTATCGCGCGAAGGTGTTGCTTCACGTATCAATCCGATTGCAAAAGCGTTGGATGAAGATAATTTATTGAATAGAACATCATTGGAGGCAAACTTCTTTACTGACATTACTTTCTTCAAAGGATTAACACTCCGCTCTGAATTTGGTGCCAGCATGGGCGATTCTGACGCAGAACGTTTTCGTCCGAAAGCGGAATATGGAAGTTGGAAACGCAGTATCAACAGCGATGCAAAACAACACAACGAAAACATATTCTGGCAATTTAAAAATTACCTGACTTATGCCAAAGATTTCGGATTACATAAAACAAACTTTATGTTGGGTCAGGAAATGTCTGAATCAAGCTGGGAATATTTAGCTGCTTCGGCATCTAATTTGCCCGATAACCTGATTCACAATCCGTCATTAGGTTCAGACCCATTGATTAACACCGGATTTGGAAGTAGTGCTATGGCATCGGTTTTTGCACGTGGTACATATAACTACAATGATAAATATTATGCAACCTATACATTCCGTCGTGATGGTTCTTCCAATTTCGGACCGTTGAGTCGTTGGGCTTCATTCCATGCTGTGGCTGGTTCGTGGCGTTTTACTAATGAGGAATTTATGTCCAATTTAAAAGATATTATTTCAAATGGTAAATTGCGTTTAGGTTGGGGACAAACAGGTAACCAATTTATTCCCGGTTATCAATGGGGCGCAGCCATTTCGAAAATGCCTACAGGCTTAGGAATGGGTTATCGCCAGAGTAATATTGCCAACCCACGCGTACAATGGGAAAAACAGGAACAATTGAATATCGGACTTGATTTGGCATTGCTAAACAATCGCATTGAACTCACCATGGATGTTTATGATAAAGTTTCAAAAAACATGTTGATGCAAGCGCAGTTACCTTCGTATCTTGGAACTGATGGAAATGGCTCAAGTGCATTAGCTGCTCCTTACGGAAATTATGGAACAATTGATAATAAAGGTCTTGAAATATCATTGACAACTCATAATATCAAAAACAGTAAACTTCAATGGGATTCAGAATTACAGTTAACTTTTAATAAAAACACTCTGGTTTCGTTGGAGGGTACCGGAAATTCGTACCTCGAAGGTTACGGACAATGGAGCGATGTGGTAGCACGTTCGGGTATAGGTCAACCATTGTACAGCTATTATGGCTATAAAGTGATTGGTGTTTATCAGGATTTAGAAGATATCAAAAGCAGCGCAACTCCTTCAAGCTATCCTGTTGATGGTAAATCGTTTGGCAGATACAATACTGTTTATCCAGGTGATTTGAAGTTCGAAGATGTAAGCGGACCCAACGGAACTCCTGATGGTGTGATAAATGAGTATGACCGTACTGATATAGGATCTCCCCTTCCTATCTTTACTTTTGGGTTTACCAACACAGTACGCTATAAGAATTTTGACTTAACAGTTTTTGTGAATGGAAGTTATGGCAACAAAGTGCTTAATTACATGTCGCGAAATCTATCGAATATGAAATCGATGTGGAATAATCAATTGGCAGTTGTTACCGAGCGTGCCCGTTTGGAGCAAATAAACACTTCCACCACATATCCTTATGTAAATTCAACAGGAAATATAGTTTATAATTGGTTTGATGATATTGATAATGTGAAAGTTGCAAATCCAAACGCCACAGTACCACGTGCTATTCAAAACGACCCGAACGACAATGCCCGTTTATCGAGCAGGTACATTGAGGATGGTTCGTACTTACGCGTGAAAAATATTTCATTGGGTTATACTTTTGATAAAAGTAAATTGAAAAGTCTTCATTTGGAATCGTTAAAAGTATATGCCAATGTTCAGAATTTGTTGACATTTACAAAATACACCGGCTTCGATCCTGAAATCGGCGTAAATACAGCAAGTGTAAATGTATATGGACTTGATAACGGACGTTATCCTTCGCCTCAGGTATATTCATTTGGAGTTAACTTCTCATTCTAATATTTAAAAGAAAGGAATAATTGTATGAAAATTATCAATAATATAAAAGTGCTGGCAACAGCCATAGTTGTAATGGCGGGATTGACTTCGTGCGAAGATTTTTTAAATCGCCCGACCGTTGACAATTACACCATTGATGGATTTTACCAAACCGACGAACAATGTTTTCAGGCGGTAAATCCTATTTACAACTCTCCCTGGTACGATTTTCAACGAGGTTTTGTTAAAATCGGCGATGTGCTTTCGGGAAATGTTTATTACGGAACGGATAATGCTTATCAGAGTTTTGTATTGAAATCAAGCGATGAAGATATTCGTAACGCATCGGCTTCGTTATGGTCGGTAAATGCTTATTGCAATACACTGATTGAGAATATTGACTTAAAAGCTGGTCCTAAAGTTACAGAGAAAGCTAAAAATAC
>CAYNHC010000216.1:0-6151 GCA_964396705.1 uncultured Paludibacter sp. | reverse complement strand
CTATTTATTAGATATAATAGAATTAGAATTAAACTAAATAACAGTCGTTTTTGAAAACTCTGTTAAAAAAAAGTGAATATAAAAAATTTGATAACTATATTTGCAGTTCAAAACTGAACGTTTATTCAGAGTTGAACAATGTTACAATTGAAACTCAAAGTAAATCAGTAGATTTTTGATGATTGGTTTTTTGAGACAATCTAAGATGTAAGTACATTCAGGGGAAATAAAAAAGCCCCGCAAACAGGAATACGGGGCCTTCTTGATAGAATCGGATGCGTCCTGAGTTAGACAGCAGTTGCAGTAGTTGTGGAAGACGAAGCAACTGTTGTTTTTTTTGCCAGATTCTTACTGCGTGTTATTCGGTTTTTTATCAACGAATGATAAGAAACCAATAATTGGTTCAGTTCATTAATCATGGGCATATAGTCCACATCCGGATGTTCCACACGGGCAAGCTCAATGGATTTGAAGAGGTTCGTCAGTGCTGTAACAATACTTGTTTTCAGTGCACTACGGTCTTCGATTGTCTTTTCAGACATTGAAATCCTTCGCATGTTCGTGTTCAGTGCAATTGTTTGTTGTACCAATACAAGTTCATCCACATAAACCTTTAGTCCGACAGTTTCCAATGCCGTTTTCAGATTGATGTCGCTCTCAGTAGTTGCAATAAATTGAGATACCCTTTCGGTCTTTGCCTTCTGGTTTTCTCTCGATATGCCATTCAGATAGCGGTTCACTACAGGGGCAATAACCGCAGCCTGGGCTGACAACGAAGAAATGTTTTGTATCGATCCTGATTTTTTCAGAATAGATTGAACGATCTTGTTGCTTTGCTCACGCAACTTAATAAGCTCCGGAGTTAATGGATGACCATTGTAAATTTCACTCAGTTTTGCTACATTCGGAATTTCCTCTTGTAACAATTTGAACATACCTTCAACAAACATGGCTTTGGGATCGTGTTTTTCAACGATTGCCAATGTTCCCATGACAATATCCGGAAGTTCTAATTTTTGTACCCTGTTATAGGGTATATAAACTAAAATATTTTTCAAAACTATAAATTTTTATAAATTAAAATTTCGACCGGTTATTGCATTTCAGTTTGTCTGACTGAAACATCCTGTTTTATTTCAAAAAGCCAAAGACGAATTGCGATAACGCAATCGGCAAAGAGATACTACATTCACTCAAATGCAAGTCATTCTTTACGTTGCAAAGGTACAAATTAACTTTTGATATTTTCATCAGAAAAATTATTATTTATTTACTTAAAAAATAAAACTTTCCGAAAAATATTTCTATATTAAAGATATTCAGGCACATGTAAAATAATTTTGTGTCAAAAAATTTCCCAAAAAAATATATTTGTTGATAACTATGAATAGACAGGTACAAACAAATATTCATCTGTTTTATAAATTCACATAGATAAAACCCTCAATGAACAGTGCATAGCTGCAAATTTAAGTTGACAATTGTAATAATGAAGCGTACATACTTACAATTTTACGCTGACAAAACCAACAATGAACAGTGCAGAGCTCAAAACTTCAGTTGAAGTCAGCAACAATGAAGTTTGCAGACCTGCAATTTTAACATGAAGTAAGTAACAATGAAGGTGTTTTGCTGCAAATTTGCGCTGAAATCACCTTAATATTGCGTAATGAGTGGGTAATTTACAATGAAGTGACAATAATATTCTCAGTGAGACTGCTCACTTCACCTTAACAAACTACAACAATGAATGAAAAACAGGTAATTTACGGGTGAAATAGTAACTCTGCACGCATCATTGATGGTTTCTTAACCCGAAGTTTTTAGGTCTGCACACTTCATTGTTGCTGACTTCAGGATAACAAACCATAAATGCACACTTCATGGATGGTTTTGTCTGCTTACAAAAGCAGGTCTGAAACACCGATAGTTTAAATATGATATACTGCTTATCTGCTTCAGTCAAGTTAGAAATACAATTTTACTCTTGTTGTCTGGTTAATTCCACTCAAATATATTAAACCACATTAGGCACAATAGATAAAGCGGAAGAAATAAAGAATTAAAACAGATAACAATAGGTAAATGCCTTTCGGCATTTTAGTGCTGCGTAATTTTATTTTTGATAAAAAAAAATATTTTTTTTATTGTGTCTAATGTGATTTAAATCTTATAGCCTGACCGAAAGGGATAAGCAGTTAAGATATTTTGCAAAGAAAAAAATCTTAAAATGTAGCAATCAAAATAAGGATGAGTAAAATTTAAAATTATCAAATGAATTTTGTAAGTTTGTGAAATAAAATTTTTACTATGGAACATAACTTACTTAATCCCCGGAAAGCACTCAATAAAGCATATCTGAAAGTAAAGGCTAACAGATCGGAGATTGAACTCTTTAAGAAGAATCTGATAAGTTTACTCGACAAAATTAATGAACCTGAATCGGAAGAATATCACAAAAATTTGGTCTCCAAATTTCTGACCGATACTTATTATAACAACAGACACTTTATCAATACCAAAGGTCGAAACGATTTGGTTATTCACAATGGTACAAATCCCACCACTACCGTAGGAGTAATCATAGAAGCAAAGAAGCCTTCGAACAAAGCGGAGATGCTTAAAAAGGATCATCTCAATTGTAAAGCATTTCAGGAACTTGTATTCTACTATCTGCGTGAACGTATCACGCTCAAAAACCTTGAAATTAAACATTTGATTGTCACCAATATCAACGAATGGTATATATTCGATGCACATGTTTTTGAAAAAGAATTTGCACAAAACAGCAAATTAGTTAAACAATTTACAGATTATACTGAAGGTCGATTGGGAGGTAATACCACCGATTATTTCTACAAGGAGATAGCAGCTCCGGCAATAGAGTCTATTAATCATGAAATTACTTTCACGTATTTCGATATCAGGGAATATGATAAACCATTGCGAAACACAAGTAATAAAGACGATAACTTGCTTATTGCACTGTTTAAATTGCTATCGCCCGAGCATTTGCTGAAATTGCCTTTTGCCAATGACAGCAATAGCTTAGACAAAATGTTTTACACCGAATTACTTCACATTATCGGGCTTACCGAAACAAAAGAAGGTGGTAAAAAACTGATTCAGCGAAAACTGAAGGGGGAGCGAAATACAGGTTCCTTGCTCGAAGGCGCTATTGTACAACTTGATAACTTAGATAAAATTTCGCGACTCGACAAGCCTTCCCGGTTTGGAAGTAACATGGAAGAACGCCTGTTCAGTGTGGCGCTTGAACTATCCATCACGTGGATTAATCGTATTTTGTTTCTTAAATTGCTCGAAGCACAACTCATTAAATATCACAAAGGAGATACAAGTTACGCTTTTCTGAATACCGATAAGGTGAAAGGATTTGACGATCTGAACACTTTGTTTTTTCAGGTGCTGGCCAAAAAAACGGACGAACGCAACGATACTGTTAAAAACCTTTTTGCCCATGTGCCCTATCTGAATAGTTCGTTGTTTGAACCTACTGAAATAGAACACGACTGTTTGTTTATAAGTCAATTGAAAGATGCTGTTATTCCGGTGCTGACTAACACGGTGATAAAAGACAATACCGGCAAAAAGCGAACCGGCGAACTGACTACAGTGGAATACCTGTTCGAATTTCTGAATGCATACGATTTCAGTAGCGAGGGTAGCGAGGAAATTCAGGAAGACAACAAACGGTTGATTAATGCCTCGGTGCTGGGATTGATTTTCGAAAAGATAAACGGTTACAAAGACGGTTCGTTTTTTACACCCGGCTTTATAACTATGTACATGTGTCGCGAAACAATAAGGCGTGCTGTATTGCAAAAATTCAACGACGCGAAAGGTTGGAATTGCCAAACCATACCTGAGTTGTACGACAGCATCGACGATAAAAAAGAAGCCAATGTCATTATCAATAGCCTGAAGCTATGCGATCCCGCTGTGGGGTCGGGTCATTTTCTGGTATCGGCACTCAACGAAATAATTACCATTAAGAGCGAACTTAAAATACTTCTCGACCGTGAAGGCAAAACATTGCGCGACTACCATGTGGAAGTTGAAAATGATGAATTGGTGGTAACCGACGACGATGGCGGTTTGTTTGCTTATAATCCAGGCAGCTGCGAAAGTCAGCGCATACAGGAAACCCTGTTTCACGAAAAGCAAACCATTATCGAAAATTGTCTTTTCGGGGTGGATCTCAACCCCAATTCGGTTAAAATATGCCGCCTGCGGTTATGGATTGAATTATTGAAAAATGCATATTACCGTTCCGCAATTAATCGTACAGACGCCATGCATGGCGTCTCTACAGAATTGGAAACCCTGCCCAATATCGACATCAATATTAAATGCGGCAATTCGTTGATTAGCCGGTATGCGCTCGATGCGGATATTAAAAAGGCATTGAAACGCAGCAAATGGACCATCGACAGTTATCGGTTGGCAGTGATGACCTACCGAAATGCACAAAGCAAGGACGAAAAACGGGCTATGGAAAGGCTGATCAAAGAGATAAAAAGCGACTTCGAAAGCGAAATAGCTCAGAACGATAAACGAATACTTAGCCTGAGTAGTCTGCGGGGAGAACTGTATGAACTATCGAACCAAACCACACTGTTTGAGCAAACAAAAGCCGAAAAAGTCAAGTTCAACAAAGCGGTGGAAGAAAAAGCAACTAAAATTGAAAAACTTGAAAACGAATTAGACGAAATCCGCAACAATAAAATTTATGAAAATGCTTTTGAATGGCGTTTCGAATTCCCTGAAGTACTAAACGATGATGGCGACTTTATGGGATTTGATGTGGTCATTGGGAATCCGCCGTATATTAGGCAAGAGGAATTTTTAGAACTTAAACCTTATTTAAAGCAACGATTTAAAGTATATAATTCAATAGCAGATTTGCTAACATATTTCGTAGAATTAGGTTTTGATATACTAAAATCAAATGGAACATTTCAATTTATTATTTCAAATAAGTTTACAAGATCAAATTATGGAGTCCAATTAAGGAATTTTCTAACTGAAAACACTCAACTAACTCATTTTATTGATTTCAGTGGAGTCCCAGTTTTCGACGAGGCTACAGTAGATGCCGTTATTATGGGTTTTATAAAGTATAAGAATGATGCAAGTAATCTTATTTATGCTAACATACATAAAGTCAATTTTGATGTTAATGATTTTACTAATTATTTAAAACGGAATAAATTACAATACGCTCAACAAAATCTTAATGACAGTACATGGGCTTTTGAGAATGATGAAGTTATTAGAATAAAACAAAAAGTTGAAGCTCAAGGTGTACCTTTAAAAGATTGGGATATTACAATCAATTATGGAATAAAAACTGGATTGAATGAAGCATTTGTAATTGATAATTTAAAAAAGGAGGAAATATTAAAAATTGACCCACAAAGCGTTGTGTTATTAAAACCACTGTTAAGAGGCAGAGATATTCAAAAATTTAGTCCTGATTATCAAGGCTTGTGGCTCATATATATTCCAAAAGGTTTTACGATTAAATCAAAACTTAATATTAAAGCAGATAATATTAATCAACCAGTACCAAGGTACGGTTATGTGGAATTTGATGAAGCTTGGGAGTGGTTCAAAAGTCAACACCCATCGATAAGCCAACATCTTTTACCATATAAAAGAGTAGCTGAAATTAGATCTGATATGGGTGATTATTGGTGGGAACAACGAGCATGTGCATATTTGGAAAGTTTTGAAAGACCAAAAATAATATATCCTAATATGACAAAGTATTTGCCTTTTGTGATTGATTTAGAAAATCATTACTATCATAACGACAAGTCTTTTCAGATTCTTTCTAATAGAATTTATTGGTTGGGGGCTTTTTTAAATTCGAAACTATTTAAATATTGTTTTAGAGATAATTTTGCAGAATTAATGGGCGGAACTAGGGAATTACGGAAGGTGTTTTTTGAACCAATTCCAGTATTGCAAATTACAGAAGAACAAGAAAAACCATTTGAAAAAAATGTTCAAGAAATATTAGATTTAAAAAAAATAAATCCTGTTGCCGACACCACCACCCTCGAATCCGAAATCGACCAGTTGGTTTATCAGTTGTATGGTTTAACGGAGGAAGAAATACGGATAG
>CAYNHC010000215.1:2615-6159 GCA_964396705.1 uncultured Paludibacter sp. | reverse complement strand
GAGAAAAAAGTGGATGCTTACGAGCTAAAAATTGACAGTGCTTGTGAGAATATTATTGCACTTCACCAACCTGTAGCCATCGATTTGCGCTTTGTACTGGCAGTACTGAAAATCAATTCGAATCTGGAACGCATTGCTGATTTTGCTTATGGAATCAGTCGTGTACTGATTTCAAACCCATCGGTAATTTTAGATGCTGAATTAATTTCAGACACAAAATTGCACCTGATGGTTGACGAGGTAAACAAGATGTTAACTCAGGGACTTGATGCATTTGAAAGTGAAAAATCTGATCTTGCAGCATCTATCTTCAGCGAAGACTATCAGGTTGACGAAATCAATGTAAATGCAGCGCGCATAATTGCCAATTACATTCAAAAGAATCCGGAAAGAGCTTATGAATGCCTGCAACTTATAGCAGCCATCCGCAAATTGGAACGTATTGGTGATCATTGCAGCAATATCGCAGAAGAGATTTTCTTTTATACAGATGCAAAAATCCTGAAACATTCAGCTAAAAGCTAAGAAATTACGGGTTGAATTTAGATTGAAAAATAAGAAAATAAGAAAATAAGAAATTGGGAAAATAAGAAATTATGACTCAATTTACTATCGGGGATATATTGCGAGCTTTGTGCAATGATTTATCATTTTATGAATATTTCTTCTTTTATTTCTAAAAATTACTAACAAAATCTACAAGAATGAAAGACCAGAATTTGCAAATTTGGTCTTTTTATTATTTATCCCTATTGATTTATAGTAGTTTTGATTAATTGTCATATCTTTGTAACAGGTATTACATAGCACCGAAACAACTATTCTGTTTCTTTGTAACATAATTTTAAAAACAATAAATTATTTATGAATCCTTACCGCATATTGGTTGTTGACGACGAAGAAGATTTATGTGAAATTCTTCAATTTAACCTCGAAACAGATGGTTACCATGTAGATGTGGCCTACTCAGCAGAAGAAGCACTTAAAAAGAACTTGACTGATTATAATCTGTTGTTACTTGATGTAATGATGGGTGAAATATCAGGGTTTAAAATGGCTCGTATTCTTCATGATAATCCCAAAACTGCCGGTATTCCTATTATTTTCCTAACGGCTAAAGATACTGAAAACGACAAACTCACCGGATTTAACATTGGTGCTGATGATTATATTTCAAAGCCATTTTCTATTCGCGAAGTTGTAGCCAGAGTTAAAGCAGTACTCAGACGCATAGAAGCCAACAAAGTTACAGAAGCTCCTGCCGTTGAACTGTCTTACGAGAACTTGATAATGACACTTGGCAACAAAAAAGTATTCTTAAATGGCAACGATATTGCTTTTACTAAAAAAGAATTTGAAATATTGAAATTATTTTTAGAAAACAAAAACCGTGTATTTACCCGCGATGAAATACTTAACCGCGTTTGGTCAGACGAAGTAATTGTGCTTGACCGAACTATAGACGTAAACATTACCCGTTTGCGTAAAAAAATTGGCGAGTATGGCAAGAATATCGTAACACGTTTAGGCTACGGATATTGTTTCGAAGCATAAGACAATGACCATTTACTATTTACCATTTACCATTTAAATTGTAAATAGTAAATGAATAAATAGTAAATGAACAAAATGACATTAAACCGACGACTCTTTCTTTATTTTTTCAGCATATTTTTAATTATGCTTGCCGTAATTAGTTTCTTCCAATACCAACGGGAGAAAGAATTTCGGACGGAGCAACTCGACCAACAGTTAATTACCTACAACTTCACCATTCATCGGTTTATACAGGAGCATAATCCTGACTGGGAAACTCTGGATGAATATGTGCGACTTTTCCCTGATACTGCATTGCGTGTCACTATCATTGACACATTAGGAGTTGTAACATTCGATTCATCTACAAAAAAAACAGGTAAGTTTGGAAATCATTTAAACCGACCCGAAATTGTAATGGCTAATACTTCGGAACATGGGAAAGCCATTAGACATTCAGTTTCTACCGGAAAAGATTACTATTATCTGGCACATCGTTTTCCGAATGTTTACGTTCGAAGTGCATTGCCTTATAACATAAGCATGATAAGTATGCTGAAGGCAAATACTTTCTTTCTGTATTTTATGTCGGCAATATTGATTATTTCAACAATTGCACTCTTTTTGATTTCAAGAAACTTTACTAAATCAATTGACAGACTACGCGTTTTCACGCAAAAAGCTGAAAGAGAAGAAATATTCGATACCGATATTGAATTCCCTAAAGATGAATTGGGCGAAATAAGCAAAAATATAGTTCAGTTATATAAATTACTTCTGATAACCAAGGATGACGTAAATAAAGAACGTGAAAAGTTGATCAAACATTTACAGATTTCGCAGGAAGGACTGGCCATTTTTTCCTCTGACAAAAAAGAAATCCTGGCTAACACCCACTTTATTCAGTACACCAATATCTTGTCTGATCATCAATGCGAAAGCTCAGATGAGATTTTTTCGTTACCCGAATTCAGCGAGCTAAATGAATTTATCGGAGAAAGTTTGCTGAATAATCAACTAAACCGAAAAAGACTGATTGTAGAAAAAGGCACACGCGTATTTTCGGTTCAGTGCATTGTTTTTCAGGATGATACTTTCGAAATATCTATCAACGACATTACGGTTCAGGAACACGAAAACCAACTTAAACGACACCTTACACAAAACATTTCGCATGAGTTGAAAACCCCTGTGAGCAGCATTCTTGGGTATATGGAAAGTATTCTGAACAATCCTGACCTAGACCCCGATCGTCAAAGATTTTTCATTGAACGATCTTTTTTACAAGCTCAACGATTGAGCTCACTGCTTCAGGATATTTCAACTTTGAATAAAATTGATGAGGCTAAACGATTATTCGATAAAGAATCATGTGATGTAGCTCAGGTAATTGGCGACGTATTGTACGATGTACATTTACAGGTTGAGGAACGAAATTGTACAGTTCTAAAGAATTTTCCAACAGAGTTACCTATCCAGGGCAACAGGTCACTTTTATATTCTATTTTCCGAAATTTGACCGACAACGCTCTGGCCTATGGCGGAAATAAAATAACCATTGACATAAACTGTTATCGCGAGGACAAACAGTTTTACTATTTCTCGTTTTCTGACAATGGTGTGGGGATTTCGGAAGAACATTTAAGTAAAATTTTTGAACGCTTTTATCGCGTAGATAAAGGTCGTAGCCGCAAGCTGGGTGGAACAGGTCTTGGGTTAGCCATTGTAAAAAATGCAGTCATTTTCCATAAAGGAAATATCTCCGCCAAATCACTACCAACCGGAGGATTAAGCTTTATTTTTTCATTGCGAAAATTTTGACAACAAGTAAGTAAATACATACATAATATTTATTGAAATGTTTCCAAATACTGCAGGATTATTGATTTAGTTAGGGACAAGCGACTTCCCAGTCGCTTGATGACTACTCAAGCGACTGGGAAGTCGCTTGTCCCCTGATATTTTTCATCAAACATAATCATCAAAATATATCAATATTTATTCCTGA
>CAYNHC010000215.1:0-2515 GCA_964396705.1 uncultured Paludibacter sp. | reverse complement strand
CCTTTCACCGAGTACTTTTCTGTAAAATCGTAATAATTCAGTGGCGAAATTTCGCGAAACTCCGGACGATTTACAGTATGAGCATAAGCCAGGCGAAGCAATGTTTTTTCATTAAAACTATAAGACGTGTTTAGTGATGGAAATAATTTAATGGTTGTAGTGTCTTTATTTACAGGTGATATTGCATTGTAATATCCATTCAGCATCAATCGGTTGTATTCAGCACGCACACCTCCACTTATATTTAACTTACTTATTGGAACAGTAAATGAAATATAACCAGCACCCAATAAATTTCGGGCTTTGTAACTGTTTGCCACATTGGTTTGTTCATCAACACTGATTACTTTTCCCTGACCGAGATATGGTTCGGTAAAAAGTGATTCGAAATCAAGTGCAAAAACCTCATCATCATTCAAAGGACCATAAGCTTTACGATAAGTTATACTTCGTTCCGATAAGTTTCGGGTTTTAAATTCGCTATATGCACCTGCTTTTATTGTTGAGATTATTTCGCCCAACAGTAATTTTCGGTCATAATTTAATGCCGCAGTAGTTACATATTCATGATTGGTCATGTAAAGTCGTCCCAACTCGTTGATACTGGGCACATCAGGCAACATGTATTCGTAATTTCCATTTGGATTCTCCTTCATGCTTCTGTTCTGACGGTCGGGTTCAATGCGGTTTGCATAAGCTAATCCAAGGTTCCAGTCCAATTTTTTATCTTCGCTGTCCTGAAGTTTATGGTTTCCGCTTATCTGTCCCGAATAAGTGGTTCTACTCGAATATTGATTACTGAAATATTTAAAATTTCCTTGTCGATAATTGTTCCATCCCTGCGTATTGGCAGTTTTGTCCACACCAATCTGATTGAGGATATTTTTGAATTCTAATTTTGTTCCTTTAGCTGTTTGATAAGCCCAGTTATGCATTAATCCCACTTTAAAATCAGTTTCATAAATGTCAGCAACGTATTTGTAAAGATAAGTCGGAGTCTCAGTAATCGGATCAAAACGCTCGTACATATAATTGCTCATATTGCTGCGGGTTGATGAATTGGTGCTGTACGAGAGTGAAGTAATTGTTCCAATTCGTGCGCCATTTTCCAAATTCCATTTTTTTCCAAAGGCTGCCGAAAGTTTTTGATTTGGTAAGGCTGTTGTACGTTGAGCAACCCAGTTGTTATTTAAATTGAGGGCATAAGCATCGCGTTGTGGAATTGAAACCGAATTTAGATCTTTCGAGAAACCGGATGGAAGACTACGTGCTCCGCTTCCAAAACCAAGAAAATCCAGTGATTGTGAAGGCAAATGCCAGGCATCTTTAAATGTTGTTACATTGTTGTAACCCATGCCATATTCAACATTCATGAAATTTTCGTCAGGAATATTTTTTGTTGAAATTTTAATAAATCCACCTGTAGCTTCGGCCGATAATTCGGGAGAACCTGTTTTGTAGATGAGTAAATTATCAATCATATTACTTGGTATCGCATCGAACGAAAATGCTTTAACATCGGTTTCACTACTCGGAGTAGCGGCATTATTTAACCACACATTATTATAACGTTGATTCAATCCCCGAACTACAATAAATCGATTATCCTTAATTGTAACCCCCGGAATGCGTTTTACCACCTCAGATGCATCGCGATCGAGCGTTTTTCCAATTTGTTGCGACGAAATTCCATTCACTACCTGCACTGCCGAACGTACGCTTTTGAGCATCGAAAGCTCAGTATCAGTTCGCTTTTGCGCTACCACCTGCACACTTTCAAGTACAAGCGATGCTTCATCCATATCAATATCTAATGTTGTCGTTTTATTTTTTTCAACAATAACATTCGGAATTCTCTGCGAAGTATATGACACATACGAAATTATCAAGGTATATTTACCGGGGGCAACTGTAAGTTGATAATTACCATCGATATCAGCAGTGGTTCCGTTGGTGGATCCTTCAATAAGTATGGCTGCTCCGGTCAGAGGTTCTTTGTATTTTTTATCCATTACACGTCCCTTTATAAAAGACTGTGCATTAGTCATTTCTATCAAAAAAAGAAAAGATATAAAAAGAAAAGATCGCAAGAAAAAAAGTGGTCTCATTGAGCTTATATGTTTGAAAATTTATTGCTGCAAAATTACGACATGTGTATTTCAAACATGATAAGTAATTATTACAATGGAGTTACTTTAAAAAATGGATGTAAAATCAAATGAATAAAAAAGCATAAAGCTTTAAAAGATTCAATGTGCTATAATAATATTGGTTAGTGCTGTTGGGTGGGATTCAATTAAATCCCACCCTCATTTAATATACCCTGAAAGCTTTCGGAATTTCAATCCGCAACACTACAATTGTGTATTAAAAAGTTATTGTTAAATTTACCGCGAAAAACAATGAAAAAATGATAGTAGTAGCTGAACACGGCTCCGATAGCTATCGGGAAATAATACATTACGAGGTGATTACAATTATTCCTTTTAGTCATAACCGTTGGTTCACCTCAAGC
>CAYNHC010000214.1:3424-6173 GCA_964396705.1 uncultured Paludibacter sp. | reverse complement strand
CCGCTGCTTACCAAACTAATTGACGAAAACCCTACCAATTCGGAATATTACCGCATTATGGGACAAATACTGTCGGACGAAGGTAATCCCGAAGAAGCGATTAATTGCCTGATTGATGCCTTGCGTTGGGATGCCAATAACAATTGGGCACTTACTATGATGGGCAATATTTTTGCCAATTACAAAGCCGACGTGCCTACAGCTTTAAAATATTATCAACGCTCCATACAGCTGCAACCAGAAGATTATACCGCCATTTACAATGTAGGTGCGTTGCATTTTAAGGAGGGCAAGTACACCGAAGCCAAAGATTACCTGTATCAATCGCTCCGTATCAACAACACGTACCCAAACACGCATCATGTATTAGCGCTCATAGCAATGGCCGAAAATGATGTACCCTCTGCTTTTTACAGTGCCACTCAAAGTTTGCGCTACAACAAACGGCAGGATGAACTTTACCGTATGACGCTTTCGTTGATGGTGGATGCAGCACAAAAGCTGATACAGACCGATACGGGAAAAACCACGTACCGCAACTTTCGGAAAACGGTGGAAATAGCTTGCGGAAAAACCATCGACATTGTAAAAGATGCCACCATCGTAACTGCTGCCAAATGTGAGTTTGCCGAAGTGCATCACCGCGACCGCCATATTATACTTTTCAAACCCGACTACAAAGCGGTGGAACATCTGATAATGCACGAATTGTGTCATTTGCAGTTGGCTACCGAGGCACGTAATGCAGGGCAAAACAAACTCTTTACCTCCGATGCTACCAAAAGAACAGCTTTTGCCAAAAGCATTGATTCTACAGTACAGCGATTGCGAAAAATGCGGGTGGAAGAACCCGAAATAAGCAAATTTGTAAACGGATTGTTCGACGGTATTAATCTTCAAGCCTATAACGCACCTATCGATTTGTTTATTGAGGACATGCTTTATAACGACTACCCTGAGTTGCGCCCCTATCAGTTTATTTCGCTCTATAAGCTTATCGAAGAATCGCTCGTTGGCATTTCCGACAAAGGAATATTGGAAATTACACCCAAAGATATTTTTTCGAAAAGTAAAATATACAACATAGTGAGTGCTATGCAATTTCGCGATTTGTATGGCATTGACCTTATTGCCGAATACAGAGCAACTAAATCGGAATTGCATCAGGCACAAGCGTTTTATACCGAATATACCGAATACAAAACCGACCGCCAACCGGCAGAAGAATACGAATTGGTGCAACATTGGGCTTCGGATCTGGGACTCGAAGCGCATTTCCGATTGGTGGACGAAAAAGAATTTAATGCCGAAAAGACAAGCGAAAAATCGCTGCTTGGGTTATTCGAAAGCATCAACAATGCGATGGAAACATCACTACCCGAAGATAAAAAAACGGATATGAGCCGCTTTTTAGCATCACAAAAAGCAAACGGCACCAACTCCGATATTGTGATGTACATGGTAGAGGCTCTAAACTATTTCGAAAAACTAACAGTGGAAACCATAAAAACCATAGCCGTAAAAATTGCACTGCAAGGCGCACAAGGCTTTGACCCGCTAAAACAATACACCGTAGATGCAATTCCTAATAAAACTTTCAACGGCTTTCAAATTCTATCCTACTGCTATGTGAGCTTTGCCATTGCCCTGCCCGAAATGCTGATGGAACTGCAACTGCCTTACCACGAGGAGTATTTGCTGGCAAGGGGAATGAGGAATGGGAAGAATTAAATTGAAATAAAATAACAACTAAATACTTATACAAAAAAAATTAATGCCACAAAACATTCTCCAATACGAGTCCGACATTTGGTCGTCAGCCGATTCCCTGCGCTCTGCAGGATTGAAACAGAGCGATTTCCCTAAATACATGATGCCTTTCTTTGCGCTCCGAATGGTGGAAAGCCGTTTGATTAGGGAACATAAACGCCTATCCGAAGAATTTGGGAAAACCGATCACAATACGGATGAATACATTGAGTATTTCAAAACGATTGGACTTGGTTACAACGACTATGTAGTACGAAAAGATAAAAAGTTGAGTGATATTTGTGCCAACGATAAAACCTTTGAATCGGACTTTAAAGAGTATTTAAATGCATTTGATACCGAAACCCGTCACCTGCTGGGCGTTGATAAAGGAAACGATGAAGAAAAGTACCTCGATATTTCGGGAGTTTGTGGCATTTTAAGAGCCAAGAAGATTCTATTTTCGGTGGTGAAAGGATGGAGTAAAATTGATTTAGAACCCTTCGATAACTCCGAAATAACCACACTCGAAGAGCATATCAAGCGCAAATGGGCAGATATATCAGCAGAAACAGCCGGAGAGCAATATACGCCCGATGATATTATTGGGTTGATTTCGGATATTGTGGCTTCAAAAATAAAGGATAACGAACAGTTTCTGACTATTTATGACCCTACTTCCGGAGGCGGAAACTTGCTATTTGGGATAGAAGATAAGCTCAGTGCCAAAACCAACAGACCGATAAAAACGCATGGCATGGACTGGAATTCGTCGCTGTATGCCCTGGCTAAAATTGAAAGCCGTTTCCGTATCGACTCGCAAATTGAGTATGGCAACACACTGACAGATACCAAGTTTCTGGACAAAACTTTTGATGTGATTGTAGCCAACCCACCTTATGGTGTGGACTGGAAAGATTACCGCAAAGCTATCGAAACTGACAAAACAGGACGTTTTGTAGCTTTGCCGTCTATCTCTGACGGTCAGTTGCTTTTCGAC
>CAYNHC010000214.1:0-3345 GCA_964396705.1 uncultured Paludibacter sp. | reverse complement strand
ATCACCTGGATAATGATGGTATTGCTGTAGTGGTAAACAACGGGTCGTCTCTCTTTAGTGGAGATGCAGGAAGTGGCGAAAGCACGATTCGGAAATACTTTTTCGATCAGGATTGGGTGGAAGCCATTATACAAATGCCTACCGATGAGTTTTTCAATACCGGCATTTATACCTATTTATGGGTGTTCAATAAAAACAAACCTGCTGAACGCAAAGATAAAATTATACTGATTGATGGTAGCAGTAAATACGTGCCACTGAAGAAAAGTAAGGGTAAAAAACGCCGCGAAATGAGTCCGGATAACCGTGCCGAAATTATAAAAGCATTTGAGGATTTCGAAGACAATGATTTTGCGCGCGTTTTTGACAAATGGCATTTCTATTACAACAAACAAGCGATTATGCTTACCAATGTAGATAGCCAAGGCCAATTTATTGAAGAAAAAATAAAACTGAAACCCACCCGCATCGTTCAAACGGGCGAAGAAGGCACTATCGAACTCACTACTTTTGAACTAAGCGATAGTGAGGGCTTCACTCGAAGTGAAACCCTCACTCAACGTTACGAACGAATCATTGCACCCGCTATCAATGCATTCGATTACAAAGAAAATAATCTGATTGTAGAGGCTGAAGGGAAATTCTATTCTTTCGATAACGATATTGAATCCATTGTTGCCGTAGAGACGCGGCATGCCACGTCTCTACAAACCCGCCTCGGTTGTGGAAAGATTCAGATTAAATCCACATTCAAAAAATCCACCAAAACAACCAAAGACAAATACAGTATTACGGTTGAGATTGTGCCCGACCTGCAAAAGGACTACGAAATTATACCTTATTCACCCAACGAGGAAGAAAACTGCACTAACATTGCCAACTTTATGGCAAAGTATGTGACCCGTCCGTTTGAGTACTTAGACAATACTGTTGGTGTGGAAATTAATTTCAATAAGATATTCTATCAACCCGAAAAACTGGAGCCCATTCAGGACATATTGGCTGACTTAGCGCAGCTCGAAAACGAATTGAAAACCCTTGAAACTGATTTGTCGCTATGAAACAATACGAGAAATACAAACCCTCAGGGATAGAATGGTTGGGGGAAATACCATTAAACTGGGACTTGATGAGGCTTAAAGACATTAAGGCTAATATAAATAATGCATTTGTTGATGGCCCTTTTGGCTCAAATTTAAAAACTGAACATTTTATAGATAATGGTGATGTTTATGTGATTGATAGTGGATATATAACTTCTGGCACATTTGTCTTTCATAGAGATTTTAAAACTATTTCCTTAAACCATTTTTATACAGTTAATCGGAGTGAATGTAAAGAAAACGATATAATTATTGCGAAAATAGGAGCAAATTTTGGAATGTCTGCTATTTTACCAAACCTAGATAAACGCACATTGGTTTCTGGTAATACTTTGAAATTGACTGTAAATAGAAAAAAGTACTTCTTGAAATATATTCATTTTTCGTTTTTATATTTAAAAGAGAGTGGACAGATAGATATTTTAGTAAAAGGTTCTGCTCAGCCGGCTCTTTCAATGGGATTATTAAATGACTTATCTTTTTGTATTCCGAATTCACTCTCAGAACAAACCGCCATTGCCAATTACCTCGACACCAAAACCGCTGCCATTGACCGTAAGATAGAACTACTTACCGCCAAGGCCGATAAATACAAAGCCCTACGCCGTAGCTTAATAAACGAAACGGTCTGCCGTGGATTGCCCGCAAGTGAGGGCTTCACTCCAAGTGAAACCCTCACTAAAATGAAAGATAGTGGCATTGAGTGGATTGGGAAGATACCGGAGCATTGGGAAGAATACCGAATGAAAGACTTAGGTTTTCTGTATAGTGGATTGTCAGGCAAAGCCGGAGACGATTTTAATCAGGATGAGAATGAGAATAATTGCGATTTTATTCCATTCACAAATATATTCAACAACGATACGATTAACCCTGAAATAATGGGTAAAGTTGTAGTTTTTGAAAACGAGAAACAGAACAAGGTCAAAAAGAATGATTTGTTTTTTCTAATGAGTTCGGAGGATTACGATGGTTTGGGAAAGTCTTCTTTGCTGGCTGTTGATTTGATAAATACCTATTTAAACAGCTTCTGTAAAGGTTTTAGGATTACCAGGAAGAAAGTGCTTCCAGCTTTCCTTAACTATCAATTACAGTCTGATACCTTTCGGAAAATTATGCAGATTGAAGGAAAAGGGTTCACCCGTTTGAATCTAAAGATGGAAAAAGTAAATGATTTTACTGTTTATATCCCCAATACAATTGAAGAACAAGCAGCTATTGTAAAATATTTGAATGAAAAAAATACCCAAATCGACACCATACTCACCAATATCAGCAATCAAATCAACAAGCTTATTCAGTTACGGAAAACATTGATTAATGATGTGGTAACGGGGAAAATAAAAGTGACGGAGGTGGATATTCGGAGTGCGACTTAAAGTCGCGCCCCGAATGTGTAGGCTTGTCGCGTATATTTATTGTCGAATGTGCGATTGTATTTTTTGCCTAATCTGCTGAAAGCAAGTTTTGCCGATTCGGCTGCCGATATGGAGTCTTTCTGTTCGTTAATGGGTTCGAATATATCTTTCGCTTCAACATAGGTCGCAGCGTTTGTGTCGGCCACTACGGATGGTTCAATAAACTCAACAGACTCAGGATAACGACGAAGTTCGCTTTCCAAATGTTTTCCGGCAGGAGTATCGGTATCAATTTTTACAGTAATTTTCATAGCAAATCAATGAATTGATGATGCTGCAAATATACTATCATTTTGGGAAAAGCCGATTCATTGATACGAAAAAATAAAATAAATATACTATGTACGAACTCGATTTACAAGGTGGCTATCTGCTTAATTTTCTTTGTTCAGCCGATGGTTTGGGCTACAAGGAAGTAACAGCCAATACCGTTTCGGAAGATTATGTGATTGAAGAAGATTTGAAAGCGTTTCTGTCCGAAACGTCCTTCAATCAGGGCAATTACCGTAAATTGCTGCGCAAGTACGGGAATGACGAAAAGGCGCTGTTTGCCGAACTGATTCCCTTTTTGCTCGACCGTATAAAATCGAGTGTCAATATGGCTCTCTTTTTCAATAGTAATAAGAACTTTACTTTTCAGGGATTTACTTTCTCGCTCTATGCCCCCAGTGGTTCGGAGTTGAAGGGTGACAAAGATTTCAAAGAAAACATTTTTAGCGTGGTGCAGGAATTGCCCTACAAATACAAACACGACGGGAAAATCCTGTTTTCGTTCCGCCCGGACATGACCTTCTTTCTAAATGGTTTTTATCTGGGATATTCCG
>CAYNHC010000213.1:3632-6183 GCA_964396705.1 uncultured Paludibacter sp. | reverse complement strand
CCACTTTTTCTATGTTTTTCATGGCTTTTTCTGAAAGAGCCGATGAGGTGAAAATAATTTCGTTGTCACGGAATCCGGCTTTTAATGCCGCTTCTAAATGAAGTGGTGAATTAACAAATATGTTTAATCCTTCAGCCTTTACAATTCCCAAAAACTGTGAATTGATATTGGCCATAGAAGCAAAATGAATGGATTTATTTTCGTAGGAAATATTTTTAAATTTATTACAAATATCTTTAATGAGTTTACTTTGGTAGATGTAAAAAGGTTCAAATCCGGCACCGGTTTTGTTATTAATTGCTTCGAGTATGTTATTTCCTAAATTCATATTTTTATGTGTTGACCTGCAAGAATTGTTATAAAGTGAAATTAAACTGTTGTAAGATATGTATTTACAATTAAAATGTGAAATGTAAAATAAAGGATTACAACATAATTTAAGTTGAGTTTCCTTCTTCTCTTATTGCAAATATATCAATAATTTTTACAAATGAAACCGAAAATCCATTCCGTTAGCCTTATTCAAACTATCCATTTTAAGCTATTCTTCTTCATTTGTCAAAAAACATAATTTAATCCAATCTGTAAATTCCAATTATTATTTTTAATAAAAACTTCAGGCACAGAATTTGTCTTCAGAAGAAAAACGATATAGATTTCAAATTTTTTATCTACATACTATTCTTTTTAAAAAATTTACTAACAAAATAAATACTCTTTAAATCATGAAAAAGCTACTTTTATTATTCGCAATTGCATTGTTCGCAGCATCATGCGAAGGTCCACAAGGACCACAAGGTGAGGGTACAAACTGGGAAGTTATCAATATTAAGGTAAAAAGTACTGATTGGGTCAGAAATACTGACACAAATAACGCTGTTTATTACTCTGCAATGGTTTCAGTTCCCAAATTAACCGAGTTCGTTTACGATTTTGGCAATGTAATTAATTATATCTATTATGGAACTTCTCAACAAACATTACCCACTGTTCGTCATAATAAGGATGATAAAAATAACTATTGGACAACCACAATTGACTATGATTTTGCCATTGGAAATGTAAAATATTATGTTACCAATTCTGACTTTTTCGATCAAGTTCCGTCAGATATGTATTTCAGATTAGTACTCATGTGGTAAATGAGTTAAAATCGAGTTCTGAATTCATAATTTCAAGTTCAGTTTCTTTATCAAATAAATTAATGTCAATATTTTTTCTGACATGACTAAATGAAATATTAAGGTTTTTTTAAGTTTTTCAATGCAACTTTTTTACGACTTATGACATCATTATGTAAAATGAATTAAAAGTTGAATTTTACTAATAATAAAAAAAATGGAATTTATGAAAAAGTTAATTTTATTTCTATTGCCTGTCTTTTTATTGGCAGCATGTAGCGATGATGAAGATTATAATTCGCTCGATAATTATTCTATTGATATTGCAACTGTTGAAAACCCGGAAAATGGAGCGTATTTTTATTTTAATCTCGATGATGATACACGTATGTGGACAGCAGCTTCGGATTTAAAATATTATCGTCCAAAAGATGGTCAACGGATTATTGCTAATTATACAATATTGACTGATAAGTCAGCTCCGTCAGATTACGATCATGATATAAAACTTAATGATGTGTATGAAGTGCTTACAAAAAATATCTTTAGTATTACCCCTGGGACACAGGATAGTATAGGTGACGATTATGTGCATATTGAGGATGTCTGGATTGGAAGTGATTATCTCAATGTAGAATTTATTTATCCGGGTAGTAATAAAATACATTATATTAATTTAGTAGAAGATGCCACGAAGAGTTATTCCGATGGAAAAGTTCATTTAGAATTCAGGCATAATTCAAATGGCGATTACCCGCATTTAAACAAGTGGGGTATTGTATCATTTAATTTGAAGTCGCTTCAGAAAGTAGATAAAAGCGATGTGGAAATAGTAATACATACAAAGGAATTTAATTCTCCTACCAATGGTAATAAATATGAATTGACATACAAATATGCCGATGAGGTGCGTTCGGCTAAACAGCACAGAATTAATATCAGAACAAATTCTGCTGTTATGCAGTAATATAATTAAGAATTTGATAAAAAATCCAACCTGTTATTACGGTTGGATTTTTTTGTTTGTAAATCATACCATTTTCTTATCATTTGTTTTAACTTTGTGCATTACTTTAAATGAATGAATTTATGAAAACACTTGAACCTCAAAAAGTATGGAATTACTTCCATGAAATTACTCAGATTCCCCGACCTTCTAAAAAAGAAGAGAGAATTATTGCATATCTTAAAACTTTCAGCGAAAAAAATAAAATAGAATATAAAATTGATGCTGTCGGTAATGTGTTGATTTGTAAACCTGCCACTAAGGGCTTCGAAAACAGTAAAATACTTATCCTTCAGGCTCATGTGGATATGGTTTGCGAAAAAAACAGTGATGTGGATTTTAATTTTGATACTGATTCCATTCAAACTTATATTGATGGCGATTGGGTAAAAGCAAAAGGTACAACCCTCGGAGGCGATAACGG
>CAYNHC010000213.1:0-3532 GCA_964396705.1 uncultured Paludibacter sp. | reverse complement strand
GAAGAAAAATCCACCGAAGGATATTTCGCTTTTACTGTATCTGTAAGCGGTTTGAAAGGTGGACATTCGGGCGACGATATCAATAAAGGACTTGGCAATGCCAATAAAATCCTGAATCGTTACTTGTGGAATCTCAACCGAAAAACGGACTTGCGACTACATTCATTTAATGGTGGAAACCTGCGAAATGCCATTCCGCGTGAAGCTACTGCTACAGTTTCAGTTCCTTGGTCCGAAAAGGAAAATGTGCGGGTAGAACTCAATCATTATATTGCGGATATTGAGAAAGAATATGGTGAAACTGAACCGTTGCTTAAAATCACGCTCGAATCAGAAAAATTGCCCGAAACTGTTATTGATAAAACTTCGTCGGAGAAACTACTGAATGCACTTTATGCTTGTCCGCATGGTGTAAAAGCCATGAGCAAAGATATGGCGGGATTGGTTGAAACATCAACTAATTTGGCATCAATAAAAATGCAACCGGACGCCAAAATTCTGATTACCACAAGTCAACGCAGTTCTGTTGAAACATCGAAATATGACATTGCTCATCAGGTAGAATCGGTATTTCTGTTGGCAGGAGCCGAAGTAACACATGGCGATGGTTATCCGGGCTGGAAACCGAATGTAAAATCGGAAATGCTGAAAAAAGCCGAGGAAAGTTTTACCCGTTTATTCAATGAAAAAGCACAGGTAAGAGCCATTCACGCGGGATTGGAATGTGGCTTGTTCCTCGAAAAATATCCGCACCTCGATATGATTTCCATAGGTCCGCAAATGTACGGCGTTCATTCGCCTGACGAACGATTGAGCATCAGTTCCACCCAAAAATGCTGGAAATGGTTGGTGGAGATATTGGAAAAATGTGTGAATTAACAAAATGAATTTTTTAATAAACTGAGTTGAAATGATTCTCGATGGAATAAATTTTAAACGAATTTGTGTATATCTTCCACTGAATTTTGAAAAATTTATAGTAAGTTGATAAAATTTGTCTTGACAAGAAATTGCTAAAAATATCTTTTAAAACACAGGAAATTGCAGAAAAAGTTTTCCGAATAAATTTGAACATTTTATATTAGTTGATGTTTTACCAAAAAATGTCTAACCATTAAAATGTATTTTTATGAAGAAAATTGTATTTATTTTTATGGCATTACTTTGTTTTAACTTTGCTTCAGCCCAGGATGAAAAGAAAAGTAAGTTAAAGCTAAAGCTACCTAATTTAAACATAGGAGAAAAAATTGGTAACGTAGTAGGTAATTTAATGACCGGTACAGCAAAGGAATTAGATGCTGTTGTCGCAAAAACATACATTGTTTCCGGGACTTATCCACCTGAAATCAATACTTCAGAAGCAAAGCTTTTTCCAAAAGGAACCATTGAAGGAGACTATATGGTTGGGGTTTCTTTTATGAAAGGTGAAGGAGTTGGATTGTATAAAATTGATGGTACTGTTACCTGCGATGGTGAGGAGATGGAATATCTAAGCCTTGGTTCATACATGAAAGTCTTCAGAGCGCCATTTACAACTCCGAAGGAAATTAAAATCAAGACTGTTAGCGGCGATGTAGCAACCTTTTCACTAAAGCCGGTTTCCAAAGTAGAGATTGTATCGGTTAACGGAGAAAATGCACTCCCTATTCTTGATTTGGACAAGGACATAAAACTAACTTATTACAATCCACCGGGTTCAAAAGGTACCCGAATCAGGGTTTCATTGATTACTGATGTTGTTGGGGCAAGAGCATTAAATCGTTTTGCAAGTTTTGATGCCGGAAATGAAGGTGAAGTAACTGTCACCATACCAAAAGAATCATTGAGCAATCCTGAAATTGCAGGAAGTGTTAAAGGTGTGGGAAATTTCAATAAAGGTGAAAATTTTCTTATTGTTGAACGTGAGTTTATCACTGAACGGGATAAAATGGACGGCTCTCAAAATTTGGGAGACTTACAAACAGCCGAAATAAAAGCTTCTTCGTATGCTTCTATCCCTGTAATTGTTAAAGGAAAACAGGGAGAAAGTGTATATGCCTCCATTAAAGTAAATAAAAAGGAAAAAAATGGTATTGGATACACCTTTTTCAAACCAAACGCCAACTATGGCATTCCATTCTCTAAAGGGTCAAAATTTGGCTTAACATCATTTACCCTTGAAGGTAAAACCTTTAAACAAGAATCACAAAGCAGTGGGCGAAGTGGTTATGGGAATACACGTATTGTAACCACTACCACTACTACTTATCAATTTCCCCAATTACCTGCTTCGCAATGGCAATATGTTATGGATAAAGTATATACTGCTTTTGTAAAATTTATGAAATCAGAATACAATATTGATTTTGTTCCGGTTGAAAATATTACCGGCAACAGTAACTATGCCTCGCTTTTCCCGGCTGCGGAAGATAATACCAAAATGATTATTCGTACAAGTTACAAAGGGACTCAACGTACTAATCCGAAATCGCTTTCTGAAATTATAGGTAGTGCAAACAGTAATTTGACATCTGACAACAATATGGTAAATATGATGAAAGAAACCGGGGTTGATGGATTAGTAAGTTTGCACTTATCGTTTGATATAGCTGCAAACAGCGAACAAAAAGTAATTTTAATACCATCGCTCACCTTAAGTATTACAGGCAGGGATGAAAACAACAATAATAAACAAGGTACGTATGCAAGTGCCTACATTGTAAACACAACAGGAAACCCTTTTAATGGCGATAATGTTAAAACGAATCCCGAAGTACTTGCAAATGCTTGTTCAACCAACGAAATGATAGCATCATTAGTGGATGGCATCCGTAATCTACGTTTAAAGGAAGTTGATTTGGGATACGACAAGATATGGAATATTGGGCAATAAAATAATATAATTAAATACGCCAATACGTCAATCAGTGTAGGCTCCAAAAAATTAACGATTTAAACCGTCCTGAAAATTTTCTTTCAGGACGGTTTTTCTTTATAGTAATTAGTGTTTTTGATATTATTTATTTCACTATCATTTCGTGATTTTTTTTAATTGTTTACATCAAATTCATGCTTATCGCTCAGCTGAATATTTGTATTTCTACTTTAAAAAATTATAAGGTCATAAATCGTAACATCATCCGAAGAGTTTTCTTAAATCAAATAAACTGATAAATCTACATTTTCGTAGTTAATCATATTTTCTCTACATTTTGGTTGTTTTTTCATTGTATCTTATTTTAGTAGATTCCTTTTATCATCCTTATAAACAACAAATTAAATTTCAGGCATACTCTTTGAAAAGCTTATAAGACACTATCTGCACATAATTGCCGTGTTATTATTAAAATTTTGCTTGTCCTATGCATCAATACACTACATTTTATCTCGATGGAACACTGTCTATTTGCCGTGAAGGAGACGTCTTTCTGGGAAATGCACAGATTCGATTGCTGAAACAGGTTTTGAAAGATGGTTCTATACATGCAGCAGCCAAAAATCTGAAAATGTCGTACCAACACGCGTGGCATTTATTGGATAAAGTCAATCAACT
>CAYNHC010000212.1:0-6198 GCA_964396705.1 uncultured Paludibacter sp. | reverse complement strand
TAACTAATTTTATGGGTCAAAATACCAAAGAAGAGACTTTGTCGATAGAAAATGGTGATTGGGGTTATAACATTAACCTGAAAGATAAAACAGGCACAAAAGGAAATATAAAAGAGCTGAAAGAAATGGCAACGGCGATGGCTGCGAGTTTAGCAATGAGTGGGGACTTGAAAGATTTAAAAAGCCTGAAAGATTTTGTTGAAAGTAACGGAGGTAAAATGCTACCAAACGAAACAATATTGGGTAAAGAATGTTCCGTTTACGAATTGATGGGAACAAAACAATGGTTGTATAAAGGAATGGTTTTAAAAGCCACTATGGGAGATAAAGTGATGATGAATGCAGTAAAAGTAGAAGAAAATATTAAAATCCCCGATGAAAAATTTGAAGTTCCAGCAGGTATCACTATCACTGATGCACCGGAAATGAATATGAATGAATAAAGAAGAGTATTTAATATTCATTCAATAAGGTTCTTAAAATGGAGTGTTAAGTATTTGGAATACAAAGAGTAAATGAAAATTGAAAAGCATAAGAGTTAATATTGAACCTCTCAATGATAACAAATAATTTTTCTGATTTATGAATATATTATCTGATAATTAAAATCAAATATTACGTTGAAAAATTTCTCTGTCTATATGTTTGTCTGTTAGTTTGTTTATAATAGAGGCTGTCTTTTGATAAGTCAGTCTCTATTTTTTTTAATGATTAAATTTTCATTAATAGCTTTCATTTGATTCGTTGTTTGTATCTTGTGTTTTGTGTTTTTTTGCTTCCTCCCAAAGTTGTGGAGCCACCTTTAATATAGGCTTATATGCAACTGAATTTTCTACAAGATCTTTGCTGATGATGCCAAATTTTGTTTGCAAAACATCAAATACATTCAACAAAACACTTACAATTAAGGCATATTTAAGGGCGCCAAAAACTCCTCCCAGAAACTTATTTAAACTACCTAATGATATGGAATCAAACAGCTTATCAAGTAGTTTAGCAAGTAGAAGCATGCCAACCACAATAGCGATAAATAATATCAAAAACGCGATGGGTTGAGCAGTTTTTGGAGATAAATTGATTAGATTTTCCAATATTTTAGCTAACCATGGCGATAGAAATTTAGCTCCATAAATGCCTAATACAATAGCTGCGATAGAAATTAACTCTTTAATCAATCCTTTGAAAATTCCCACAACCAAGCCAATGGCAATTGGGATAAGAATAAACAAGTCAAGTGAATTCATATAATATTTCTTTTTTGCAAAACTAATAAAATTTTGCTTTAATAAAGTTATTTTGGTTTGTATCTTATTTTTGTTATGGAGAATAAATTGGTTTAATGTATATAAAATCAAGCATATACAATATTTGTGCAGTCGAATATCTGTTTAATAAAATTTTGGCACAATAATTGGTTTATGACTTATACCGGTAAAAAAAGAAAAGTTTTATAAGTTTAAAAATAACAATTTTAAAAAATTACGGCCATGAAAGCGAATTCAATTAAAATGATGATTGGGCTGATTTTAATCATAAGCACACAAATCTCAGCACAAAGAAAAATTACTGTTGAAGCAGTAAACGAAGACATAAGTTATTCTCTGGATCTTAAAGCTGTTGCTTATATTTTTGGAGAATCCGCAAATCTTGAAGATTTTGAATATAAATTAAATGATAATGATAATAATATTTCAAATCTGGATTTGAATGGTGATGGTTATATTGATTATTTGAGAGTTATCGAAGTATCTGAAAATAAGGTCCATTTAGTGGTAATACAGGCGATTCTTGATAAAGATGTTTTCCAGGATGTAGCAACTATAGTGGTAGGTAGAAATTCTTATAACAGATTGAATATTCAGGTTGTTGGTGACCCTTACTTGTATGGTCACAATTATATTATAGAACCCTATTATTATCGCACTCCTTCCATAATATCGTGGTTTTGGTCACCTAATTATACCCGCTGGTATTCACCGTTTTATTGGGGTTATTATCCAAGATATTATTCGCATCGCCATCCTTTGCACATTAATATCTATCTGAATCATGTTTCAAAAAGAATTTACAACAATAGGAATGATTATCGATACTCAGATCATTACAGGTACAATGATTACAATCACTTACATAGTTCGATAAGTCGAAATGATTACAGCAGAAGAAATCCTGAGAGGGAATTTAACCGACGTAACAGTGATTTCAGAAACAAACAGGAACTGCAATCGAAAAGACAAAGGAGTTCTGATAATGATGACAACAGAAGAGTAGGTCGGGGTAATGATGATCAAAGATATAACAACTCAGGACGTAACAATAATTCATGGAATAGCGAAAATTCGAGAAAAAATTCCGGCTCAAGAGAAAATACAAACTCAAGAACTGAAAATAATTCGAGACACAATAATTCAGGAACAAATACAAATACCCGGACTGAAAGCACCCAGAGAAATCGGAGTGGTAACACTCCTGATAGAAATCAGGGAGGTAAACCTGAATACCAAAACAGAACCGATAGAAATGTAACCCGGTCGCAATCTGAGAATAATCAGAATAGAAATAGTGGTTATAACCAAAGGAATAACAGCAGAACCGAGTCGGCAACGTCAAATAGAAATTCAGAACGCAAAGAATCCAACGTAACGAGAAATAACAATACCAATGTTCAATCTCCGGCAAAATCAACAGAAAGAACACGGGAAAGATCAAATGAAAGAGTTGCAAAACCGGAAAAAGAGCAAAGACAAAGCAACTCCAGAAGCAATGATAATGCATCAACTTCAAATAAAAAATCAGAAGATAGAGGTTCGAGAAGATAAAAAGGTTAACTAAGATTGTGAATTGTGTTTATTTGCAAAGCGGGAACTCATAAAAAACGGGTTTCCGCTTTTTAATTTTCTAAGTTTGATAAAAAAATGCAAAATTCAATCCGTCAGGACATTAAAATTTCTTTGCGATATCAACAATTTAATGTATATTTGTAAGTTTTAAAAAAAAGAAAAGTAACCAATAATATTGTTTTTAAGTAGCTATATATGTGCTAATTAAAAATTGTTTTAAATAATTATTTAAATTGTAATGATTGAAGAAGAATTAGTTGAAAAAGCAAATACCGAATATGGTGCAAATAGTATTCAGGTACTCGAAGGGTTAGAGGCTGTTCGTAAACGTCCCGCAATGTATATCGGCGATATTGGCGTTAAAGGGTTGCATCATTTGGTTTACGAAGTTGTTGACAATTCTATTGACGAAGCTCTCGCCGGACATTGTGATCTGATAAACGTAACAATAAACGAAGATAATTCAATAACTGTAGTTGATAACGGACGTGGTATTCCGGTGGATATGCACGAAAAAGAAGGAAAATCAGCACTTGAAGTAGTTATGACTGTTTTGCATGCCGGTGGTAAATTCGATAAAGACAGTTACAAAGTGTCTGGAGGGTTACATGGAGTAGGGGTGTCTTGCGTTAATGCACTTTCGTCTTTATTGCACGTAGAAGTTTCGCGTAACGGGAAATTATATATGCAGGAATACGAATGTGGAGTTCCCAAATTCGATATCAAAGAAATTGGAACATCTACATCCACAGGAACATTAGTTTCATTTTTGCCAGACAGTAGCATCTTTATCGAGTCTGTTTACAAATACGATATTCTGGCAACCCGTTTGCGCGAGCTTGCTTTTCTTAATGCAGGAATAACACTTACTTTAACCGATAAGCGTTTTTTAAATGAGGATGGTTCATTCAAATCAGAGGTTTTTCATTCCAACGAAGGACTTAAAGAATTTGTTGAATATATCGATGAAGCACGCGAAAAACTTATTGATGCGGTAATACATATCAATACAGAGAAAAATGGTACACCTGTTGAAATTGCAATGACGTATAACACTTCTTACAACGAAAATATTCATTCTTACGTAAACAATATCAACACCATTGAAGGAGGAACACATCTTGCCGGTTTTCGCCGTGGACTGACTCGTACACTTAAAAAGTATGCCGAGGATAGCAAAATGCTCGAAAAACTTAAAATTGAAATCAGTGGTGATGACTTCCGTGAGGGACTCACAGCCGTTATCTCGATTAAAGTGCAGGAACCACAATTTGAAGGACAAACAAAAACAAAACTTGGAAATAACGAAGTGATGGGTTCGGTAGAAATGGCCGTTTCAGAAGCTTTAGGAAATTATTTGGAAGAAAATCCAAAAGCCGCCCGTACAATTGTTGAAAAAGTAATATTAGCGGCTACTGCACGTCATGCAGCTCGTAAAGCCCGCGAAATGGTACAACGTAAATCGCCACTTTCAGGAGGAGGTTTACCTGGTAAGTTAGCCGATTGTGCCGACAAAGATCCTGTGAACTGTGAGCTGTACCTTGTCGAAGGGGATTCGGCGGGTGGAACAGCCAAACAAGGAAGAAGCCGTCAGTTTCAGGCTATTTTGCCATTGCGTGGTAAAATTCTGAACGTAGAAAAAGCCATGCAACATAAAGTGCTCGAAAGCGAAGAAATTAGAAATATCTACACCGCATTAGGAGTGACAATTGGTACTGAAGAAGATTCAAAGGCACTAAATATTGCAAAACTTCGTTATCATAAAATTATTATTATGACCGATGCCGATGTGGACGGAAGCCATATTGCCACATTGATTATGACATTCTTTTTCCGTCACATGAAAGAACTGATCGAATACGGTTATTTGTATATTGCAACTCCACCGCTTTATCTTTGTAAAAAAGGGAAAGTTGAAGAGTATTGCTGGAACGAACAACAACGTCAGGCTTTTATTGAAAAATACGGTGGTGGAAGCGAAGGCGGAATTCATACGCAACGATATAAAGGTTTGGGTGAAATGAACGAGATTCAGTTATGGGATACGACAATGAACCCTGCAAATCGTACGTTACGTCAGGTGACAATTGATAATGCAGCTACAGCCGATCATGTTTTCTCGATGTTGATGGGTGATGATGTTGCTCCTCGTCGTCAATTTATTGAAGAAAATGCAACTTATGCAAAGATTGATGCGTAAATATCTTGTTTGAAGTTTGAAAATTTGAAGTTTGAGAGTTTGTCTTAAATTTTCAAATTTTCAAATTTTAAACCTTCAAACTTATAATATGAACATAGCCGTTTACTGTTCGTCGAGCAATCATATTGCTGAAGATTACAAACTAGTTGCAACTCAACTTGGGGTTTGGATTGCCGAAAGTGGTAATGTGTTGGTTTTTGGTGGTGCAACTGGAGGCTTGATGACAGCAGTATCGGAAGGTGCTTATAGCAAAAAAGGTAAAATTATCGGAATAATTCCTCAGGCTGTTATAAGAATGAAACGGCAAAGTCAACTTTGTTCTGAATTGATTGCTGTTGAAACAATGAGCGAAAGGAAAGCTTTGATGAAAGACAGTGCAGATGTTTTCGTGGTTTTGCCGGGTAGTTATGGTACCTTAGACGAAATGTTCGATGTGATTGCTTCAGGAGTAGTTGGCGAACATAAAAAGCCAATTGTTATTGTTAATCAAAATGGCTTTTTTGATGATTTTAATAGTTTGACACAACGTATGGCTTCTGAAGGGTTTCTACCACCTACCCATCAGAATTATAAACCAATGATTGTTGATAATATTGAAATGTGCATAGATTTAATTCAACAACTTTAGCATATTATTCTTCTATTTTATACTGACTTACAAGTACTAATTGATTAATTCATATACAAAATGAATCTATTCTGGAAAAAATTAACAAGAGGAATTACTCCAACTGCCCAAATCGAAAAAAACGACATTGAATTGGCAAAAGCTATGCAACGCTATTATGAAGTAGAGAAATCTCTTGAACTTGCTAATTATAAAACACTTTACCATGAAGTGAAATCTTCTGCATTTATTGAAAATAAAAAAACACTTCAAAACAGGAAGTACAAGGACACAGAAGAATACAGAACAATTACCAAATATAAGAAACTTCAGAATTCTGCCTCTTTAAAATTATACTTTCAGGTATTAGGATCAAGTGAATTAAAGGAATACGAGAATTTTAAACTTACACCTGAATTTGAAGACCTGGGGGATAAAAAGAAAGTAAAGGAATCGGAAAAACTCAGAAAACTTAAAGCTTTTGAGCATTCAAAAGCATACAAAACTTATATGCGTTACCACGAATCGTATATAATTAAAGAATATATGCA
>CAYNHC010000211.1:0-6217 GCA_964396705.1 uncultured Paludibacter sp. | reverse complement strand
CGGTATCTTTTCCGTTTACTGTCATGGTAGCAGTTCTGTTTTCACCACTGATATATGTGATTTTCAGGTTGTAACTTCCGGCAGTGTTGGCATAAATATCACGGAATTCGAGGTAATTGTCGGCGCCACTTCCTAACCAGCCTGCTTTAGCTCTTCCCGAGCAAGTGGTATCAACCGAAGCAACACCCTGATTGGCAACAAGCGCACTGTTTGATTTCAGGTTGAAATTATTTATCCAGCCATATTCGGCCTCAAACACTTCCTGAAGTTTAGCTGTTCCAACTACTTTCAACATTACCACGCCGTGCGAAGGAACAATGGCAGTGTACATCGAATCTATGCTTCCCAAATCGGTATGACTCCATAAATCACGAACTGTAGCCGAACCGACCAAATTTAAATCTTTCCATTTTACCGACATGGTGGCTGCGGCGGCTGTTCGATTGAATAAAACAACAGCTCGTTCTTTACTAAGCTTACCATTTAATGCTTTTGCCCAAACCTGCAAACCTTTGGCATTATCTGTTACTATTTTTGCCTGTAATCCTGTTGTGTCCTGATTCACAGCTATAACTTCTTCATTCGTTAGAATGCTTTTCGTAGTTTTTGAGATGGATGTCATATTGTTTCCGAGTACAAGCGGAGATGACATAATACACCACATGCTAAAATGGCTTTTGTCTTCTTCGGCAGTCAGTCCGCGACCAACTTCCAGCATGTCCATATCGTTATAATGTCCCTGGCTGCAAAATGCTGCCAGATAAGCATTTCTGTCAAGGTTGGAGAGTACGCTGGCCCAACTTAGGTTTATGTCACCGGATATACGCCAAGAATCTGCCACTGTCGTAACCCAAGCCCCCGGGAATTCCCAACGGCATACGTTATAGTTGATATCAGTTCGCCCAATGTTATTCATGGCTGTTCGTATAGCTGTGTAACGTGCTTTTTCATCTAATTTCTGGACCAAACCACCGCAGTAATCTACTTTCAAAAAGTCGAATCCCCAACTTTTAAAAATGGTGTCAATGTCTTGTTGGTCGTGATTGAAAAGCCCTCCACCAATACCGCCTGTTTGCCCGTTATACTGCGAACCACAGGTATTAGCTCCTGCGTCAGAATAATAACCGGCTTTCAATCCTTTGGAATGGATATAGTCGGCTACATATTTCATTTTGTGCGGAAATTTGATGGTGTCGAGCCGCAACCCTCCGTCAGGATACCGACCATTGAAAAATCCATCGTCGATATTAATGTATTTATACCCGGCTGCCGACAAACCGGATGAAACCATAGCATTGGCTTGCAATTTGATAATTGATTCACTAATATTTACCGCATAGTGATTCCAACTAGCCCAACCCATAAGCGGGGATTTTAATGGCTGGGAAAAGCCCAACGTGCAATATGAAATGAGAAGTGTGAAGATAAGTGTTTTTTTCATGGATGATTTATTGGAATTGATAATTGCTTTTAAAAATAGCATGAGTTCTTCATTTAAATAGGAGTGGTGCAAGTTCTTTCAAACTACGTCGCCAAGTAAGGAACTCATGAGCCGTATTTTCAGAAACATAGGAAACTGCATTGTAACCTGCTTCTTTCAAATCAACGGCAGCCTTCTTAACTCTGTCAGGATTTTCGCGACTACCACACAAGACACTTGTAACTCGTAACTATTTGCTTGTAACTACTTTTGACGATACTATGGAATTCTCTTTTTTTCAACTTTCCACAAAGGATTTTGTGAAAGACCACAAGGATTGCCTGTAAATAGCTTTCCTGCTTCGTTGTCTCCTTTAAGTTGCCATTTGAACCAGGCAGTTGCTACAATGGCAAACTCGCCACCATGAGGTTGTCCGTAAGTGCCTCCATGACCGACCTCCATGTTAGCAACGAAAACAGGTACGTGATTGATTTTAGCATAATCGTCCATGCCATTTCCATAAGCAATGTCTATTTCACCACCAAGAATGTATAATGTTGGTGTATGAAGTTTTTGAAGATATTCTTTGGTTAAAGCAGGCATTCCCGGAAATCCGTTCACCGGGTTAATCATGATACCGCTGTTGCAAATAACGGCAGTGGTTATACGAGGGTCCGGAGCAATTTCAATTGCTTGTAAACCACCACACGACATGCCGCTAACTGCAATTTTCGACACATTCAGTTTATTGAAAAATGGGCTGTTTTTGTCGTTGTTCTGAACAATTGCCCAATTGATAGCATCAGTCATTTGTGGAGATGTAGATCTCCCGCCGCCACCTTCGCCTACCTGAGGCATGGGGCCAAGGGCAATGACCAAAAAACCATGAGATGCCACTTCCGATAAGAAATTTAAATGTTCCCATGGGGAATTGGCACAAGCTCCGTTACCCCAAACTATGATGGGCAATCCATTCTGTTTGCCGAATAGACTCAAATTTTTCGGTCGAAATAGAGTATGAGTGGATAAACTATTGTCGGAATACATGATTGCGCTAAACGAGCCTGTTCCTCCATCTTCAACTGTTCTTACTACGGGGTCAGATGATAAACTACTTGTTTGTGCATACACTGTTTGAGAAAAACATAATGTTGCAAATACAATAATAACTACTAATAGTTGATTTCTTTTCATGGTATTAAATTTTGGAATTTCAGATGTGCTCAATTTAATACTTTCATTACATTTTTTCTGTTACAACTCGAAACGATATAAACTCCTTTTTTTAATTCACTGAGTGAGTCAGACATCTTCTTATTATGACTAATCAAGTTTCCATCTACTGCATAAATATTAACAATCTCATCGGCAGAAATTGGAGTGTTATAAACCGCTTCAACCGCAGTATTACTATCGTTGGAAGAGTAAATCCCCAAATTTGTTACTACTTGCTCAACTGTACCGGCTGGCAATGTAAAACGCAGTTTGTAATCACCGAATTTTTTAACTGTTATATCAAAAGATGCATGCGTAAAGTTATTAGCCACATTATTCTGCATATAATTCACCGGTTGAACAGTAAAATTGAAGACATCAGTATTGTTACCAAGGTTTGATAATTGTACAGCAAGGTTTTTTCCAACACTTGCGGCAGTATAGGCAATCACATCAAACTTAATTTTATAATGTCCAGGCTGAAGTTGTATAGTCCGTATCTTGTCTATGCCAGAGCCATAGTTTATATATCCGGCTGCGGTGGCTCCAGACTGTATCAAAAATCCGTGTTGAAAATCACTTCCGGCACCGAGGGTGATAATACGTGGTCCACTGGTTACAATGCTGTCATTTTTGATAGCGTTGACAACTTTAGTACCCACTACAGTTATCCAGTTTGTTGGCACTATATTTTCTTTTTGCATCTGAAAATTTGGATTCCACTTCATTGTTGTATCACATGCAGAATTAAGGGTATATTGCCTTACAAATTTCCATATTTCGAGGCTCGAATTGAATGCACTTGAATTAACGTAATTGTGCCCTGTATTGTCAAGAGCATAATAAATATACTGAAAACCATTGTTAGCTGCCGCATACACACTTTTTGTATAAACTCCGGCTTTAGTAGTAACTACCGGAACAGGATTACAGCCATTCCGCATCACCATGTTGCTTACAACAATAGGCATGTTGGCAACAGGAACAAAGTTATCTGCTTTACCGTGAATGTGGATAAATGGAACTGGACGACTACCGGTATAATACCGACGGTATTCATTTAGCGGATATCCACTCGCCGAACCAAAAGCAGCAAATGTATTCGCTGCCACGTTTGACACATGATAGCTCTCCATACCGCCCATTGAGAATCCAGATATATAAACACGCGACTTGTTTATTTTGTATTTAATGTACATGGTATCAATTATAGCTTTAAAAAGAGTAAGGTCGTCATCCGTGGCTCCACCTACATCCCAGCCAAGATCTCCATTAATAGCTGCCTGTGGCAGGCCATCGGGATAAACTACAATAAAACGTGCTGTATCTGCTATGGCTTCGAATTGTGCACCTTGTTGCTGTCCTGCTCCATTACCATAGCGACCGTGTAGAGATATCATTAATGGTTTGTTTACCTCGATATTAGCCGGAACATGAACAACCATTGTACGATTGGTATTAGCCACATTAATTGTCATTATACCGTTAAATACTGGATTTGTAGCGTAAGTGAACTGCATGCTTGCAAACATTACAGACACCAACATCATTTTTTTTAAAAAACCTTTTACTTGTTTCATTTCTGTCATTGCTATATTATATTGTTGTTTGATAAATTATTGATTTTCAGAAATTTTATTGGTGATATGAAAATAATCGAAATCGGCATATCCTCCCGGATTTTGAGAAGAGTAATTATACAGTCCGAAACGATAACCCATAAAGTGTTCCATCAGTGTATATTCCATTTTAAGTTGTCCGCCAATACTGTTCCACGTTTTTCCATCGAGGCTGTAAAAGAATTTTGCTATGTCAATTTTCTCTCTGAAATCGCACTCAATTTTAAGAAATATCGTATTTTGAGATAGCGGAATACTTTGTAGCTCAGTTGGACTGTCGGTTTTATTACTCACCATATAAACATATTTGGTTCCATTTTGCACCTTTACACCCACTAACCCAAATTTGCGTTGCAAAGCACACAATCCTGCAAAATCACCCTCCTTCAAATTAGAAACATCCACCAATGTAGAACCTGTGCAAACCGGACCAATAGTCCTTTGGGTAAGCGTATTTCTTGATTTTAAAAACAAGGTGTCAATTCGGGCTGTTTTTAATCGTAAAAAGCCTTTGCGCTCGGTAATCGACCAAAGTTTATTATCCGGATTATGATTCCATTGCCATACCAACGGCAATGCAGGTTCACCTTTTTTGCGGTTAAATTCATCGTTGTTTACAATACCGGGAATCAAACCTTTGCTGGCAGGAAGATTTAGCGTTTCGGGAACCTTGCCATCGACACCAATTACCGGCCAACCATCAACCCATTTCATTGGCACCAGAAAGGGAATACGGCCAACCGAGCCATGATCCTGAAAAAAATAGCCAAACCATCGGCCATCAGGGGTCTCAATTATTCCTCCCTGCGCAACACCTTTATCTTGAAGCGCTATACGACCTTCCCAAGGACCGAGTAGATTATCTGCCCGATTTACCACCACGGTACGCATTACTCCACGAGGCCAGGATATATTGAACAGATAGTATTTTCCATCATGTTTGAAAAGTTGTGAGCCTTCTGCCCTCAACATATTGGGTTCAGTCACAGCACTGGCATTTTCTATCAGCACCTGATTCACGCCACCCTCTTTTACACCCGTCAAATCATCATTTAATTCAATAATTTGAAGCCTGCCATTACCAATAATTAAGTATGCCCGATTATTGTCAAAAACCAATGTGCAGTCGTGGAATCCCGGTTTAATTTCATTCATCTTCCAATGCCCCTTTTCAATATCATTGGTTCTGAAAATATAGGTTTTATTGGTAGTTTGAGCATAAGTAGCAATATAATATATACCTTTATGATAGCGCAAACTACTTGCCCAGGAACCTCTGCCGTAGTTACTTTTCCCATTCACCAGACTCAATGCATCATCATCTCCCAGTTTCTCGTAAGCATAATTCAGCATTTGCCAGTTTACCAAATCCTTCGATTTCATGACGGGCACACCCGGACACATGTGCATGGTGGTACTTGCCATGTAATATGTGTCGCCAACACGAATCATCGACATATCGGGTACATCTGAAAAAATAATTGGATTTTGAGCTTGCTTTTCTTGTGCTTTCAACGTAAATTGGCTGAAAATAGTAAGAAGAAAGACTATAGAATATAGTTTGAATTTCATTTTGGGCGTTTTTTAGTATTATTTATTATAATGGTTGTTTTACTATATAATGGGTCGTTATAAAATTATTTAAAAATATATTAATCAGACTGAAGAGATTTCTAAATCATTGTAAAATATCAAATCAATTGTTTTGAAAAGGTAAACGCAAAGGACGCTAAGCATCTTATTCTAATCATCAGATAACCAAATGTATTCGCAAAGAACGCAAAGAGAAAAACTTTTAAGTTTTTCATCCGATTCGCAGATTGTTCCCTTTGCGGCTTAGCAACTTAGCGACTTTGCGTTCAAAAAATATAATTTTATAACGAACTGTTGACTGTAAACTTTTATTTTACAGGAACTTTCCGAAGGATTCGGACATCGAACACTCCACCTGCCGTATTTCCCT
>CAYNHC010000210.1:0-6227 GCA_964396705.1 uncultured Paludibacter sp. | reverse complement strand
GTTGGGGGTCGGTCGTCAGTGTCTAAATCATCCAGCACTCATACAAACCCTTACCGGATTTGTGGAGCAAGTTGCCTTGACAGTTGGATGAATATTGCATTTGATAAGTGTGTTTTAATTTCAGGGTGCTAAAATACAAAATTATTTCATAGTCTGTTCTGTTATAAGCAATAACAATTAATTTTTTTATAGCTTTTTCTTTTATACAGAAAAAAGAGGCGTTAAGTTTTGAAATTAAATTCAAACCTAACGCCATTTTGATTATCAAATATTTTTAACTTATTTATAAAGACAAAGATAAGGGGTATCTTCAGTACATTTAACTTTGAACTTCACATCTTTAGCTACCACGAAACTTTCAAACTTTTTATAGGTTTTCCAATCGGCTTCGCCGGGTTGTTGTATGGTGAGTTGACCTGAAATAACTGTCATCACTTCAATTGAGCCCGTACCGAATTCATATTCACCGGCTGCCATTACACCTACTGTGGCAGTTCCTTCTACCGATTCTAACCCTATGGATACTACATTTCCGTCGAAATACTGATTTGTTTTGAACATTTTTATTATATGGTTTTGAGATTTATAATTTAACCAAATATTTTATGGCCTTGTTTTCCTATTTTCTATATGCTAACTAACAAACTTGATTTTTAATAAACTCTTTAAAAAGTTTTATTCTAAAAATAGTAAAGCCGGAATATATTAAAATTCCGGCTTTATTTTTAAGTTTGACAAGTATTAAGCTAATCTTGCTTTCAAATTTTCGTATTGTTCTTTCAATTCTTTTGGTAATGAATCACCAAATTGAGCCTGATGTTCAGCAATCAATTCACATTCGTCCAACCAAAGGTTTTTGTCAACTTCAAGTAAAGCATCCATTAATTCAGCCTGTCCTTTAATACCATCGATATTAATATCTTCTTTTTTAGGAACAAAACCAATTGGAGTTTCTACTGCATCAACATTACCCATTACGCGGTCAAGAATCCATCCCAGAACACGGATATTGTCACCATAACCAGGCCACAACCATTTTCCTTCAGGAGATTTGCGGAACCAGTTCACATTGAAAATCATTGGTAATTTGCTCTTATCAGGTGCATTTTCACCAACTTTTACCCAATGTCCAAAATAATCACCCATATTGTAACCACAGAAAGGTAACATTGCAAATGGATCGCGACGTACACCGGCTTTCAAACCGATAGCAGCAGCAGTTACTTCAGAACCTACGATTGAGCCCATAAATACACCATGATTCCAGTCAAATGCCTGATAAACCAAAGGTACAGTACTTGGACGACGACCACCGAATAAGATAGCTGAGATAGGTACACCAGCTGGATCTTCCCATGCAGCATCTACGCAAGGACATTGGTTAGCAGGAGCTGTAAAACGTGCGTTTGGATGAGCAACTGCTTCGGTGCTTGAAGCTTCGTGCAATTTGTTTTTCCAATCGATAGTTCCGGCAGGACAATCCCAACCAATACCTTCCCACCAAATATCATTATCGGGAGTTACACCCACGTTGGTGAAAATTGTATTTTTATCAGCGCTGTGCATTGCATTTGGGTTCGTTTCAGTAGAAGTAAAAGGAGCTACTCCGAAGAAACCTGCTTCAGGATTGATAGCACGCAATACTCCGTTTGCATCAAATTTCATCCATGCAATATCATCACCTACTGTCTCAACGGTATATCCCGGAATGGTAGGAATTAACATGGCGAGATTTGTTTTTCCACAAGCACTTGGGAATGCAGCAGCAATGTATTTCTTTTCTCCTTTTGGATTAGTGATACCCATGATAAGCATGTGTTCAGCCAACCAACCTTCGCGTTTAGCCATGTTCGAAGCAATACGAAGTGCCAAACATTTTTTACCTAACAAAGCATTACCACCGTAACCAGAACCAAACGACCAAATTTCGTTAGTTTCAGGGAAATGTGAAATATATTTATCATCAATGTTCGAAGCACAAGGCCAACGTACATCTTCCTGTCCGGGTGCAAGTGGCGAACCAACTGAATGGATACATGGAATAAATTCATCGTTGCCCAATATATCAAGTACAGCTTTACCCATACGTGTCATAATACGCATATTTACAACAACATAAGCAGAGTCTGTAATTTCAACACCAATTTTAGCAATGTTTGAGCCAAGAGGTCCCATGCTGAAAGGAATAACGTACATTGTACGGCCTTTCATACAACCTTTGTATTTTTCAAGCATTTCTGCTTTCATGTCGGCAGGAGATTTCCAGTTATTGGTAGGACCGGCATCTTCTTTTTTTGCAGAGCAAATAAATGTGCGGTTTTCAACGCGTGCCACGTCACTTGGATCGCTGTTGAAAGCATAGCTTCCCGGACGTTTTTCATCGTTTAATTTTACAGCTGCGCCAGAAGCAACCATTTCGTCGAGTAATCTCTGGTTTTCTTCTTCTGATCCATCGCACCAGTAAACTTTTTCGGGTTGGCAAATTTCAGCCCATTCTTTTACCCAATTCTGTAGCTTAATGTTTTGTGTCATTTCTTTTTGTTTTGATAATTTATAATCTATTTTTTTTCAATTCTTTTTGACTGCTTTCGAGCAAACCTTTTATAAATAGAAAGTTGAAACAATAATCAAATACCTCAATTTACGGTACTTTTCAAACCAAGTAACAGGTTGCAAATTCTCAATATTACTCTTTATAACTTGTGACCACAAAATTACAATTTTTTTTCGGATGCGCCAAGACTAAATAAAGAATTTTTTCTTTATTTGTGCATAAAAAAACATAAAATATAAATTCAAATGTTGTATAAATTCAAAATAGTACATATTTATACTTATTTATGTATATTTATTCTATAAACACATTGAATCATACACTTTTAGAAGTAATATATTAAATTTATATTAAAAAATGAAATTGCAAATTTTCCAAAAATAAAAACTGAAATCTGAAAAAATATTTTTTTTCGGATATATTGTAAAAGTGATAACAATAAAAATTTGTATTTTTGTAGCAAACACATAATGCTTGTCACAAACTTTTGCAAAATAATAACACGATGAAAATCAAAATAGTAAATAAATCAAAACATACCTTACCTGAATATGCAACAACACATGCAGCAGGTATGGATTTGAGAGCAAATTTGGAGTCGCCTGTAAATATGAAGCCATTGGAACGGAAATTGATTCCAACCGGTTTATACATTGAATTACCGGAAGGATTTGAAGCTCAAATTCGTCCACGAAGCGGATTAGCAATAAAAAAAGGAATTACGGTTCTGAATTCACCGGGAACAATAGATGCCGATTATCGGGGTGAAATATGTGTAATTCTCATTAATTTATCGACCGAAGATTTTGAAATCAATGATGGAGAGCGAATTTGCCAGATGGTAATTGCTCAACACTCAAAAGCTGAATGGAATGAAGTTGAAGAATTGGGTGAAACAGAACGCGGCGCAGGTGGTTTTGGTCATACCGGAAAGCATTAAAATGTTGATAAATTGAAGTGAAAAATTGTACACATGATGATAAAAAACATATTATTTCTATTTTTTTCAACTACAATAATATTTTGTTCTTGTTCTGTTAACAAAAAACTGAACATAAAAAACTTACCAAATGCCCCGTTAATCGAAACTTCACAGAAGAAATTTGATTATTACTATTACGAAGCACTAAGATTAAAAGAAGAGGAAAAGTTTGATCAGGCGTTAGATGCTTTTCGCTTTTGCTTGTCTATTGACTCAACTGACGCAGGAGTGTTATCCGAAATAGGGGTTCTTTATGCAATTTCAGGATCGAACAATGAAGCGATTAAAAGTATGGAAGGCGCATTAAAATACGATCCTGAAAACTGGTGGTACAATATTCGGTTGATTAATCTATATTCTGAAACAAAAAATTCAGAAAAAGCAATATCAATTACTGAGCATCTTAAAACGCTTTATCCTAACAAGGAAGAAGTATATAGCATATTAGTGTCTTTATACAAACAAAACAAGCAATACAAGCAGGCGATTGCCGCTTTGGATAAATTGGAATCGCTTTCAGACATCGAAGAAACCATCTCATTTGAAAAATTCAGGATGTATCTTGAATTGAATCAACTGAAAAAAGGGATACAGGAAATTGATAAACTTATTAAGAAATTTCCAGGTGAATCACGCTATCGCATTTTAAGGGGAGACATTTATCTTCAACAAAAAATGGCTGATAAAGCATTCGAGATTTATCAGGAAATATTAACAGAAACTCCTGTCAATCCTTACGTATATGTTTCTTTATCTGAATACTACAACTTAAAGTCCGAACCTGAAAAAGCCATGGAATCTATAAGGTTGGCATTGAAGGACGAGCAATTCGGGGTAAACGATAAAGTTCAGATTTTGGGACAATATGTACAGAACCTGCTTCGGGACACAACACGGTTCAACGAAACGGAGTCGCTGTTTAAACTGCTGATTGACCGATATCCTCTTGAAGAACAGGTACATAATTATTACTCGGTATTTCTGCAATTCAGAAAAAGAATACCTGAAGCAATATCGGAGCTTGAAACTATGTTGAATATTAACCAAAAAAATGAACAAACTTGGTTGCAATTAATACAGTTGAATCTTGCTTCGCAAAACTTTAAGCAAATAATTGAAATAACAGATAGAGCAATTAAGAATATACCTGAAATACCTCAATGGTATTATTACAGAGCTATATCGCAATTCCAACTTGCAGATTACGTCAATGCGATTGAAACAGCCAAAACCGGAATAAGCCTTGTAAAACCGGAACAAAATATTTTAAAATGTGATTTTTACGCACAAATTGCTGATAGTTGGTTTAAACTTGAAAAAAAAGATTCTGCTTTTAACGCATACGAAGAAGCATTGAAAATAAATCCGCAAAACATTTACGTAATGAATAATTATGCGTACTATTTATCGTTAGAAAAGAAGGAACTCAAAAAAGCGGAACGAATGAGTGGGTTTACAGTAGAAAAAGAGCCTAAAAACAGTACATATTTGGATACTTATGCCTGGATTTTTTATCAGGAAGGAAATTATGTTTTAGCAAAATTCTATATTGAACGTGCCATTGATAATCTTTCGCCCGAACATGATCCGGGAATTATTATGGAACATTACGGAGATATTTTGTGGATGAATAAAGAAGATAGTAAAGCGATAGAAATGTGGCAAAAATCGTATGATTCAGGCAATAAAACTGAAGAAATGAAAAGGAAAATAGAAGAAAAGGGTTGGAAAAGGGAATAAATAATTTCAGAAAATGAATAAAACAAATTTATTATATATTTTAATTTTAGCGATAGCGCTTGTTTCATGCAAAACAAAAAGTGCTATTGTGAAGAAAGATGTGGTTTCTGATTCTTTAGATTTGATTATCAACAAAGTGCAATTGGCAGAACCATCGTTCAACACAGCCAATATCACTAAAATGGGAATGGACATCACATACAATAACCGCAAAGTAAACGTTGCAGCCAGTTGTAAGATTATAAAAGATTCAGCCGTTTTTGTGTCAATACAACCTATGCTTGGCATAGAACTTTTTAAAGCAGAAATTACCAGGGACAGTATTTTGATATTTGATAAAATGAACCGTAGAATGTATGCTGTTGACTACAAATACATCAACCAGAAATTAAATGTTATGGTTAATTATTATAATATACAATCACTCATTTCTAATCGGTTTTTTTGTGCTGGCGAAATCAAAATCCCGATAATGGAGCTGAAATTTAAAAAGTTACCAAACAACGAAGCCGAAATTTTATACAATACAGATAAAATAAAGCAAACTGTATTTGTTTCGGATAATAATAGAATAAAAAAAGTTGTTTTAGGAAAGCCTGGTTCAAAAAACGAACTTATCACTTTGTATAATGAGCCTCAATTATTAGACAGCATTCTTTTTCCAACAAAAATAAATATAACTGCCAATAGTACCCGCAACCAGATTGTTTGCGATTTCAGCATTAATAGAGTAATTTTCAACTCCGATATTACACTTTCATTCAGTGATAAGAAAAATTTTACGCGAACGAATATTGATCAGTTTTTAAATAAGTAAACAAAATCATTTATGCAACATTCCATTTTCAACAAAATAAAATTTCTCTTCCTTTTTCTGATCTGTTTTTCATTCGCACAGACACAGACAGTAAAAGAACTGGAAAATCAGCGAAAGCAAGCTTATAAACAACT
>CAYNHC010000209.1:0-6231 GCA_964396705.1 uncultured Paludibacter sp. | reverse complement strand
GGGATAAAATCCGTTTTTAAATCTGTTTTTAAAATTTAATCAGCGTATATCCGCCGAATCAGCGTAAATCAGCGTTACTATTCTTTTTTATTAAAGATAAAGTCCAATTTATCAGACACATATAACTTGTATAATGACTATTTTTTGAACAAAAAAAAGAATAAAAAAAACATTCCCAAAGTTTGGAACTTTGGGAATGTTCAATATTATTTAAACCGATATAAAATTTAGTCCAGTTGATTCAATACATTTCGTATTTTCTCATAGGTTTTTATCGTATTCGGTACCAAAGGTAAACGTAGTTTGTTCTCGATAAAACCCATTACTGCCAGCATACTTTTTACACCGGCAGGATTTCCTTCCACAAAAAGCAGTTCGATCAGTTCGGTAAAACGATGATGAATTTTGCGGGCATTGGCATAATCGCCTTCAAGCGCTAAGCGTACCATGCGGCTGAATTCGCGGGGAAAAGCATTTCCGATAACAGAAATAACGCCCACAGCACCTAAGGTAATCAACGGAAATGTGATTCCATCATCTCCTGAAATGACCATAAAATCGGCAGGTTTGTTTTTAATAATATCATCAATTTGCGAAAAAACACCCGAAGCTTCTTTTATCGCACAAATATTTTTGAATTCATCTGCCAATCGCAAAGTGGTAGATGCCAGCATATTTACTCCTGTTCTTCCGGGTACATTATAGAGAATCACCGGCAGTGGCGATGCTTGAGCAATTGCAGCGTAATGCTGATAAAGACCTTCCTGCGAGGGTTTATTGTAATAAGGTGTTACAGATAAAATGGCATCTATTCCGGTAAAATCGTATGTTTTTAATTTTTCTACTACTGCTTTTGTATTATTACCTCCTACTCCCAATACAATCGGCAACCGTCCCGCAACACAATTAACTACAAAGCGTGTAATTTCATCTTTTTCTACCTCCGTTAAAGTCGGGGTTTCGGCAGTTGTACCACATACCACAAGATAATCGGTACCATTCTTTATCTGATGTTCAACAATGCGCGAAAGAGCATCAAAATCTATTGATTCATCCGTTTTAAAGGGTGTTATCAACGCAACACCCATACCTGTCAGTTTATTATTTATCATCTATAGCAGAAAATTCAAATTTGGTACAAAAATAAGCTTTTAATCTTTTGTTTGTATGTTTTTAAGATAAAAAATTATCTGATCGTAAATATATCGGGCATTTATTTCCATCGGCTCTTCCTCTTCGTTGTCATTAATATTATCTACATCAATAACAAAATCCAGAATATTCAAATCATTCTTTTTTATACCTGCTTTGCAATATGCTTTAGCATATAATAAAACATATTCTAATGGAATCACCTCATTTACAGTCAAATCTATCACCAAATCGAACTCACTATCTTCGAGTTCGTTCATGAATGTAATGCGGGGCTTTTGAAAAAAGTCAGTATCTTTTTGGTATAATATTTTGAAATCTGGTAAAATTGCAGTGGTAATTTCCTTTTTTTCAATATAACCCCATGAACAAACTTTTTTACCATCGTTTGTCAAACTTCTGATAATACGCCGAATTAAAATGTTTTTTTCGGAAAAATCACTTTCGAAAAGCAACAATATTGTTTTTGCTTTTTCATAATTCACAAACCTGCGTTCACGTGTATTCGAATTTGTAAATGATGTTGCACGTTTAAAAAAAACATACCTTTTTATATTTTCAAACATCTTATTTATTAGTTAAATAATTTATTATGTCTTTAAATGAGTTACGAGTTACGAGTTACAAGTTACGAGTTACGAGTTACGAGTTACGAGTTATCTCATTCTTCATTTTTCATTTTTTATTCTCAAAACAACGTTCCTGTAAATTCATTCTTTTCAGCCTTCTGTTCACCAATCATTTGCAGAAATTCATTTTCGTTTACAATTTTCACACCCAGATTTTCTGCTTTTTTCAACTTTTCGGGTCCCATATTTTCACCGGCAAGAATAAACGAAGTTTTCGACGAAACACTTCCGGTATTTTTTCCTCCGTATTGCTCAATGATTGCTTTATACTCGTCGCGCGAGTGATGCTCAAAAGTACCGCTGATAACCACCGACATTCCATTCAATGCATCACCCGCTATTTTCATTTTATCTTCCGAAAGACTCATTTGAAGTCCGAAAGATTTCAATCGTTCAATAATTTCAATATTTTGTTTATCAGCAAAATAATTCAAAACACTTTGCGCTATCCTCTCTCCTATTTCACCTACGGCAGTTAATTCTTCGAAAGTAGCTTTTTCGAGCGTTTCAATATTTTTAAAAGCGTTGGCTAACTTTTTGGCCACAGTTTCGCCCACAAACCTGATTCCAAGTGCAAAGATAACACGCTCAAAGGGAACTTCTTTCGATTTTTCGCAAGAAATTCTAATGTTTTGTGCCGATTTATTTCCCAATCGCTCTAAACGTACCAAATCGGGAATTTTCAGTTCGTAAATATCGGCAAAATTATGCAATAAATCGTTCTCGTACAACAAACTGATTGTTTCGCTGCCCAACCCATCAATATTCATGGCTTTGCGACTAACAAAATGCTCCATTTTTCCTTTAATCTGCGGAGGACATGCATTCTCATTCGGACAATAATGCGCAGCTTCACCTTCGTATCGTACAAGTGTAGCATTACATTCTGGACAGTTTTTGATAAATTCTACTTTATCGCCAATAAGCAAACGGGCATCCACATCAACTGCCGTAATTTTTGGAATAATTTCACCTCCTTTTTCTACAAAAACCATATCGCCGACATACAAATCGAGCGATTTTATAATGTCTGCATTGTGTAATGTAGCCCGTTTAACAGTTGTTCCCGAAAGTTGTACCGGATCGAGATTGGCAACAGGAGTTACAGCTCCTGTCCTACCCACCTGATAAGTAACCGAATTGAGGCGGGTCACTGCTTTTTCGGCCTGAAATTTATAAGCAATAGCCCAGCGGGGAGATTTTGCAGTGAAACCAAGATTTTTTTGTTGATTCAATGAATTCACCTTGATAACAATGCCATCGGTAGCCACCTGCAAGTTTTTTCTTTCTTTGTCCCAATAGTTTATGTAATCGATTACCTGTTCCTGTTTTTTGCACAAACGTATTGCATCCGACACTTTAAAACCCCACGAACGTGCAGCAATCAAATTATCGTAATGATTATCAGAGGGTAAATTATCGCCTAACATATAATACAGATAAGCATCCAGTTTTCGGGATGCCACCACCGCTGAATTTTGCAATTTTAAAGTTCCCGAAGCTGCATTTCGCGGATTGGCAAAAAGAGCTTCTTCCTGTGCTTCACGCTCTCGGTTCAATTCATCAAAAACCGACCACGGCATCAGAATCTCACCGCGAATTTCAAATTTTGCAGGATAATTACCCCGTAAACGCAACGGAATACTACGAATGGTCTTCACATTGGCAGTTACATCATCGCCTTTTTCGCCATCGCCACGCGTTACAGCCCGCACCAACACACCATTTTCATACGTCAGCGAAATAGAAGTTCCATCATATTTCAGTTCACAAACCAGGTCAAAATCCTCATTCAATCCTTTACGAACACGTTCGTAAAAATCCTGCACTTCGCCTTCGGAATAGGTATTGCTTAACGAAAGCATGGGATAAACATGAGCTACCTGTTCAAAACCACTGACAATATCGCTACCAACTCGTTGCGTAGGAGAATTAGGGTCAAAAAATTCGGGATGAGCCGCTTCAAGTTCCTGCAATTCCTTTAATTTCCGGTCGAATTCAAAATCGGAAATTTCAGGCGCCGACAAAACGTAATAATTATAATTATGCTGCTCCAGTTCACGACGGAGGTTTTCAATCTGTTGTTTGATCATTTTACAATGGTGGTTTAATAAAAAACAAAAATAAGAAAATGTACGGGAGAAACAAAAGGAAAGACAAGGAATAAATAAGTTTTAGAACTTAACAAGAAATGTATTTAATGCTTTTGGGTGTTCTTTTTTCTCTAATCTGAATGTTGCTCCCAAACCAATATAAGCATTGAACAGATTAAATTCTCCCGGTTTGGTAATTATAGCACCCATTCCTATTTCAGGTTTTAATATTAGTAAATTGGATAATTTTATAGATAATCCTAAACTTAAAGCAGGTAAAATTAATTCAGGTTCCAGGGGATATAACATTAAAGCAACTTTGGGGGATAATGTAAAATCAATTTTATCGCTACATGGCAGGGTCAATAATAAACCCGGACGTACTGTGACAAAAGTAATATAGTCAGGAAATGTCTGAATATCAAAAGGGGACGTAAAAGCTAGTATGTTTTTTACTAAAGAAATTTTTGGAGCTACACTAAAAAAATGTGAACTTGAATAAATAGGTCCACCGACTAAAAAATCTGCGCCATAACTTGTATAAAATAAACGAGAATAACTTGCTCTGACATCAAAACTTTTTGTAACACCAACATCAACATTTGCGCCCAAATTTCCAACACCTAAGAACGTTGAAGCAAACGGTGTTATTTCAACATTTCCTTTTCCTACGGTTTTGGCTGTTTGAAATTCTGAAAAAGGAGCACAACCAATTAAAGCAAAAATAAACAACAGACTTGAAATGATTATATTAATTTTCATAATCGTGGCAAACAGTTTTATCTATGATTTTCAGCAAGCAAATATAGAAATAATTTCCATAAAATTAACATATGAGAATATATATGTTTATTGAAATTCCAATTATATCAAAGCAAATCACAACAGCTTATCAGTTCCTCTGAAAGTGGCTTTTGTTGTTTATAAAGTCAAAGATACAATTTTTTGAAAGCAAATCACAACTAATGCCGAAGGATGTGGAAGCTCTTTGGGCTGAAAGCCATATATTTTATCAACCTAACGGCAACGCATTGGATTTTACTCCCTTTCTTTTTCAATCCTTCACGCACCTTACTGAAAGTCCGTACTGTTTTTTATTATAATCAAGAATGGTATAATAAACATCATAAGAGAAGTAAAGATGCCATGCATCCTGAATACTATTTTCAGTTGAAGTCCACCAGAAAGCTACTTCACCTATGTTGAAAAAAGTACCGTTAAAAAAGCCACCTCTGTTGCCAGCCGGCAAAGCTGTAAAGCCGGAGAAGTTGTTCAAATTAAGATTACAGCCTACTGTACCATCTATTGTAGATATCTTCCAATCGGTATGCGCAGCCAGCGCTTTAGGCGGTTTTACTATAAAACTCCAATGGGACTCTACATGATTAACAAGTGTATTCCATTCTTCTTTGGTAGCTACGTGCCATCCTACAGGCGCTATTTTTCTGCTATCGGCAACTGCGTAGAAGTTGTAAAGTTTACCATATTTTGCACCATTATTTACATCATTACCATGATTACATACTGCAGGTGCATAAGCATATTTCCAATCATTGGCATCACTTATATACGGAATATCTTCACCATTCCTGTATTTTGTTGTATTTAAATTTCGAGCCATCCAAAGCTGATTGCCGATTTTTACAACAGGGTAATTGTTGCCTGAACCATCCCTGCACTCCACAAAATCAAAATTAGTGGTTTTATTTCCGGTTGGCGAATCGGTAATGAAGGTAACATAACTTCCCGATGTACCCTTATACTCCAATAAATCACCGGTAGAATATTGCATAAAAACATCGGCAGACTTCGATTTCTGAATTTCCCGGGTTGCAAAATTGGCATGTGTAAGTTGGGGTTGGATAGCTTTTTCAGCAATACTTATCGCTTTAAAACTGTAGCTAAAACCGTTTCCGGCAACATGAATTAAATACACGCCATTGGGCAGGGTGAGTTGAAAAGCATTTTTCCCTTCTGACATATTTTCAGCAAGTTCTATCACATTCCTGCCGGTTAAATCAATGACAGTTAATTGTGTATTACCTGCTTTCGATACATTAAATGAAAGATTGGAACTGCCTTTTAACGGATGAGGAAATAAGGTAATTTGATTTTCATTGGTTTGAATAGAATTGATAGAAGATAAATCATCCCGTAAATGTAAAATGCCATCACCGGGAACTGTCAGGGTTGTTCCTTTGGTAATATTCTGCACTTCAATATTATCTACTGTAGTGCTTACTCCTGAACCTGAAAAGGTAATTACGTAGTCAAATGCAAATCCATACAATGCCGGTATAAGCAGCATTAATATTACAATCATTGGTTTTTGAGAAAATGTAATTGTTTTCATATTG
>CAYNHC010000208.1:0-6262 GCA_964396705.1 uncultured Paludibacter sp. | reverse complement strand
GTTGTATATGCACTACTGGTTTTGTTATAGTCCATATTCACTGCCACACCGCAATGATACATCAAAGTTGCTACGGCATTTTTCTGAACATCTGTACTGGAGGTATTGTAAGTGTCTGACATATTTATCCAATCAAACTGAGTTTTTGAAAAATCGACACTTAAAGGAATTTTCAGAGTTGTAGTTGTATAAGTTTTTGAGCCGGTGCCTGAGACAGGCCAGTTGTAATACTTCATTACCTGTGCAAGTGCAGTTGCACCACAACCTGTTACCGCTTTTGAGCTGTTTGTGCTATCGATAACCGGACAAAGCAGGTTATAGGGCGTTCCCTGATTCCATTTTATACTTTTAAGCAGAGGTGAAACTGACGATGCAAATGCACTGATAACTTCAGTATTTTCATTTACATCCAATTGTTGTATTGAAGTAGATTCTGTTTGTGTATTTAAAAATCCAATTTCGTTTTGATAAACTTTTAGCCAACTTTTAAAACTTTCAGGAATATTATTTATATCAAATGTACCGCTATCTGAATATCCAAGGATTGTTTTTGCTTTGTCATTGGCCGAAACTATTACAAATCCGTTGTTTTGACCGTTATTAAAAATATGAAAAAATGAATCTGAATTCTTTTGATTGTTATTCTCAGTAAGTTCAAAAGGATCTACAGGTTTTAAAATTTCGGAATTGAATCTTGCTTTTTGAGACCCGTTATTAATTTGTTGGTAAAATTGAGTTGCTATTGTAATTGCATCAGTTTGAAGTCTTTGTTTTGCATTTGATATAAAAGCAATCAGCAAAAAGGAGAGTAAAAGAATTAAATTTCTTTTCATGTTTAAATTTGAGTTAACAGGGAAATAAAAAATTGTTGCAAAAATAGTAAATTTTATTTAAGCTTAATGCATTCTTAAGTCGTGAGTATTATTTAATATGATTATCCGCAAAACGACCTTATGTTTGATCGCTGTTCTGAAGTGTTGCATAATCGTAAGGCAAACGATAAATAGTTTTTTTTTAACGACTGTAAGAAATACAAAAGATAAATTTTTAATACATAAACATACTGTTAATATTACATTTGCGTGTCATAGATATTTGGAAAATTGAATACCTTTGACACGTTTCTTGATGTAATTAAATCAGTATAAATTGAAAAATGAAGCCTGAAAATGAATAGAATAAAGTTGTTTTTGATTATCACCCTGATAGGTGTAAATTCGATATGTATATCAGGAGAAAGTTCATATACATTTTATCATTTAACAACCGAAGATGGACTTTCAAATAATTCGGTAAAGGCTATATTAAGGGATAGTCATGGCTTTTTATGGATAGGCACTGAATTTGGTTTAAACAGATACGATGGGTATGGTTTTAAAACATATTTAGCCCAACCAAATATGCCAAATACAATGACAGCAAACAATATATTTGGATTGCAGGAGGATGGACTTAAAAATATTTGGATTGATTTTGGAGATAGTTATGCAGTCTATAACCGTGAAAAAGACAATTTTATTACTGATATAAATATAATCCTCGATAAATTAAGTATTAAAACTAATGGCAATCGCAAAATATATGTTGATAAGAAAAAAAATTTATTTGTTATAACTCTTAACGAAATCTATTTCTACAATGTAGCTGCTAAAAAGCTGAATATTTACAAGTCCCCCAAATTTAATTTTTCCAACATTGAAGTCAGTGACGATTTAGGTAATTTGCACATAGTCGATTCCAAGGATTTTTGCTGGCAAATGGAAAAGAAATCCGGCAAGTTTAACAAAATAGCTTTGCCAACAGCGAGTGGTTTTAATTATCAGAATAAGCGCACTAAAATCTTTGCTGATTCAGGAGGAGGTTTGTGGTTATATTCCGACAAGGAAGAATATGTAAATTTTAGACAGACCAATTCTTCTCAGTGGCAAAAAATCTATTTGAACTCTTCCATAAAATCACAGAATAACATATTTTCAATTGTAGAAGGGCATAATGGTCAGATTTGGATTGCTACAGATCATAAAGGATTGTTTCTTTATGACAAGTCGACAAGCTCATTGATAAATATTACTTCAAACTCACTAAGTCCAACTTCAATCGCATCAAATTATGTAGCTAGTATTTTAGTTGATAATACTGGAACATTATGGGTCGGATATATCAAAAATGGAATTTCCTTTTTCAATGAAAGTTTTCAGAATTTTATTAATGTGCAAAACGATCAATGCAAGAATATCAGTCGGATTGTTGAACTTCGTAATGGAAATATACTTTTTGGGACCGATGGAGATGGAGTATATGTAACAAATTATAAAGCAAATGATGTAAATAAGTTGCCAATTCCTAATTCGGCCATAACAGCTTTGCTTGAAGATAAAAATGGAAAAGTATGGATAGGTACTTATCAGCAAGGCTTATATTGCTTCTATCATAATAAATTGAAGCATTTTACAACAACTAACAGTAACCTGTCTTCAGATAATATCTGGGGTATTGTTGAGGATAAATATGAAAATTTATGGATTGGAACTTTAGGTGGAAAAATACATAAATATAATATCAATGATAATACAAATTATTTTGAAACTCCATTTAAAGATACGAAATCTGTTTCAGGTATGTTTTATGATGGAGATAAAACTATTTATGCTGCCACAGGGTACGGACTTACCATAATTGATATTGAGAAAAATACAAATCAGGGTTTTTTAGGAAATAAAAAAGGGAATCAACAGCTTAACCAGCTACAAATTAGTATTGTATATAAAGATAGCAGAAATCTTTTATGGATTGGTACGAATGCAGGACTTTCAATCTGGGATTTGAAAAAAGACTCTTTGTCTTATTTTGATATTTCAGATGGGTTGAGTGGTAATATCATTAGAGGAATTGTGGAGGACAATTCACATAATATATGGGTAACTACCAGTAAAGGATTGTCTGTTATTATGTTGGATAATAACAATAGAATAAGAATTTGTAGAAATTTTTCGATTAGAGATGGTATTAAAAATGATTATTTTAATAATAATGCGATTTGCAAATTAAAAAATGGTAATATATTGGCTGGATCAACTGGCGGATATACTATCATTAATCCACTAAAAGTGGCTGTAAGAAAAGAGCCGTCGGCAAGGGTATATTTAACTAAGTTGATTATAGCTAACACGATAATAAATGTAGATTCAGTTTACAATGGTCATGTAATTTTAAATAAATCTATCGAATTGATGTCTGCACTTAATCTGAAATATAATGATAGATTGGTGACATTGGAATTCACAACAGCAGATTTGATAAATGCCAATAAAGTTAGATACAGATACAAGATTGAAGGGTTTAATAATCAATGGGTAACAACCAAAAGGAATGAAATTGTAATAACATCCTTACCTACAGGGAAGTATAGATTGTTGGTAGAAGCATGTAATAGTGAAGGCATTTGGAATAATGAAGCAAAAGTGTTATTAATAAACGTTGCACCTCCCTTTTATTTCTCTTATTGGGCTATTATGCTCTACATACTCGTTGCTTTGGTAATGGTTCTGTATCTAATTTATAGAGGACAACGAAGACAACAAGTGAAACTTGAACAACAAATCAATGAAATGAAATTGAGGTTTTTTACTAACATTAGTCATGACCTGCGCACTCCTCTAACACTTATCATAACCCCTTTGCAAGCATTGATAAAAGACACAAGCGATGATAGTTTAAAGAAAAAGCTCGAAGTAATGTTTAAAAACGCCCAACAGCTTTTATCATTAATAAACTCATTACTTGATTTTCGGAAACTGGATGTGGGTGCTGAAGTACTGCATTTAAAACCAGGAAATATTGTTGATTTGGTTAGAGAGATTTATTCGTCATTTGCTGTCTATGCCACAGAACGAAAAATTAATTTTATATTGAACAATAGTCATGAAAACTTATGGGTGGAGTACGACCAGGATAAAATACAGAAGTCAATTGTAAATTTATTGTCAAACGCATTTAAATACACTCCCAATGGTGGAATTATAAAATTAGACCTTTACATAGATGAAAAAGATGTCTGTATCAGTGTGTCTGATACCGGCATAGGTATCAGTGATGAGGATAAAAAAATGGTATTTAATAGGTTCTTCCAAACATCGCAGAATTCAAGAAAAACGGGTAGTGGTATTGGTTTACATATAGTTAGTGAATATATAAAACTTCATAATGGCTCAATTGATATTGCTGATAATGTGCCGAGTGGTTGTATTTTTACATTGCGTTTTCCGCTAATTGAAACTACTGCTGTCAGCGTTAATCATGAGAATGATTATGAAGAAGAGTATCAAGACACTCAGCATGAAGAAAAATTTCCCCAGAAGCCTGTTTTATTATTTGTAGATGATAATCCTGATTTATGTGAGTTTATTCATGATAATTTGATGAATGACTATTCGGTACTCATTGCTAACGATGGACAGGAGGCCTTGGTGTTGCTGAAACAGAATGATGTAAATATTGTAGTAAGCGACATAATGATGCCGGTAATGGATGGAATTGAACTTTGTAAACAAATCAAAACAAATATCGAATGGTCCCATATTCCTGTTATTTTGCTAACAGCAAAAGCTGCCGATGAACATAAAATTGAAGGTCTCGAAATGGGTGCCGATGATTATGTTACCAAACCATTTAATTTGGAAATCTTGAAGTTGAGGATATTGAAATTCTTTGAATGGAGTTTGAAATCCCACAAAACGTTTAAGCAAAAGTTAGAAATTAAACCAAGTGAAATTACTATTACATCTTTAGACGAAAAACTAATTGAGAAAGCGATACAAACTGTTGAGACGAATATTGATAATCCTACCTTTAGTGTTGAAATATTGTGCGAACTATTAGGGTTAAGTCGTGGTCATTTATATAGAAAACTAATTGCAATAACAGGTAAAGGTCCTTCGGAATTTATTCGGTTGGTTAGATTGAAAAGAGGGAAACAACTTTTGGGAAAAAGTCAGTTAACAATCTCAGAAATAGCTTATCAGGTAGGATTTAATTCGCCTAAACGCTTTACTAAGCAATTTAGGGAGGAATTTGGTCTGTCGCCATCTGAATATATTAGAGCGCATAAACATGATGAAAAAGAATAATATATTTATGCACCAAACTGGTTGCAAAACAGTGCTAACAAATAGATTAAAGTTGCGGTAATTTTTACTGCAACTTTTTTTGTTGATCGACCAATTGTTTTAGAAGTAATTACGAGTAAATAGTTACGAGTCCAGATTTGGATAAATTCAGTACATACCCCAAATGTAAAATCATCATCAACCAGAATTAGTACAATCAGAAATCATACTTCAAAATGTAATTATGATGGAGTGCCACAATAGTCACTAATTTATCTGCACTCTCAGGGGAAGAGCCTATTTAGTGTCGTTGAAAAAACATCGTTATTGAGCAAGAAAAAACAAATTATTATATCGGGGAGAGTCTTGTAATGAAAATGAGACAAAAGAGAGCTTTATTTGGCACAAAGCGATGCCATTGTCTCCGTGAAATAAGTATAGTTTTGTTCGAGTGTTTTGTGTCTAAAAGAAATAATATTAACAAAAGAAGATACATTCTAAAATGTGTTGACTGATAACGAATTTATTTAGACTTGACAACTCTTGCTTCAATATAAGAACAATGCAATTTTAAGCAAAATGAGGCAGGATAGTTAATGTAAAACGTATAGAACAAACAATTATTAACTTTAAATTAAATTAAATTATGACTGAAAATCACGTGATTCAATGTGTTCAAAGGGCGACAAAACGTTTTTTGAACAAGTACGTAATCATTGCAGCAATGCTGTGTTCCTTTGGACTTCTTGCATCGGCTCAAAATTCCGATGGTAAAGTTACGGGCACCGTATTGGACGAATCAACTGGCCAACCCCTTATTGGTGTTAGCATTTTGGTGAAGGGTACAGCGCAAGGTACTATTACCGACTTAAATGGTGTTTTTACTATCAAAGCCAAAATTGGCGAAATGCTTAGAATAAGTTACATCGGATTCGCACCTCAGGAAGTAAAAGTAAGCGAAGGTAAATTAATCATTCGCTTAAAAGAAAACACAAAATCGCTGGACGAAGTAGTGGTAATTGGGTATGGAACTCAGAAAAGAAAAGACGTTACCGGATCCATATCTTCCATAACGGGCAAAGACCTCATCCAAACCCAACCTACTACTTTCGATCAAGCATTGCAGGGAAAAGTTGCAGGTGTTATGGTGCAACAAA
>CAYNHC010000207.1:1942-6275 GCA_964396705.1 uncultured Paludibacter sp. | reverse complement strand
TAAAATCGTGCGGCAGCGGGAATGATAAAAGAGATTTGTTATATTTTCTGATTATTTAGTAGATTATACTAAGTAATAATTTATATGTTTCGCTGAATATACGAAAATACTATTATCTTTGCGGACAGATTGAACGACTTATCATTAAATGAAAGATATACTTAAATCAATTATACTTGAATTCCAGCAAAGAGAATTACCGGTTCTTCTAAAGCGGAAATTGGTAATCAATTCAGAGTTGCCTGTTATAGTTACATTAGTTGGAGCACGCCGTAGCGGGAAAACATATTTGTTGTACCAGGTTATGAACCAATTGAGAGCAAACGGAGTAAAACGTGAGGATATTATTTTCTTGAATTTCGAGGATGAACGTTTACTTTTAAACACCAATCAGCTGGATTTAATACTTCAGGCTTATTCCGAGTTATATCCCGACAAAAAATTAAGCGAATGCTGGTTTTTTTTCGACGAAATTCAAAATGTAGACGGTTGGGAGAAATTTGTTCGTCGTATTTTCGATAATTACAGCAAACATATTTTTATTACCGGATCGAATGCAAAACTGCTTAGTACCGAAATTGCCGACTCCCTCAGGGGCAGAACAATAACTTATGAGGTATATCCGTTGAGTTTTGCTGAATATCTGAGTTTTAAAGGGGTGGAATACAACTTGATTCATCCCCTGAAAAAAGCGAAAGTAATAAACCATGCTTTACAATTTATAAAGCAGGGGGGGTTTCCCGAACTTATAAATTTTGAAGACGATGAACGGATTAAGGTTTTGCAAAGTTATTTCAATGCAATGATTTTCAGAGATATAGTTGAGCGATATAAAATAAATGATGTGCAGTTGCTCAAGTTTTTTATAAAAAAGTTGTTTGCAACTATCGGAAAACCTCTTTCGATTAACAAAATTTATAACGAAATACGGTCGATGGGCTATAAAGTAAGCAATAATTATTTATATGAATTTGAACAATATTGCTATGCTGTTTTTCTGAGTATTTCAGTTCCTAAATTTGACTTTTCGGAAATAAAACAAGCCAAATCGGATAAAAAATTATATGCCATCGATACCGGTTTGCTTTCGTCGGTCGAATTTAGCATATCCGAAAACAGAGGGAAGTTACTCGAAAATGCTGTTTTGTTAGAATTAATAAAAGCCGGTTACGAAGTTTTTTACTTCAAAGGAAAATACGAATGCGATTTTATAGTTAAAAAAAGAAATTCATTTCAGGCTTTACAGGTATGTTGGGATATTGATAATCCCACAACCAAAAACAGAGAACTCAGGGCTTTGATTGAGGCTTGCCTTATATTAAAACTGCGCGAAGCGTTAATCATAACCTTTGATCAAAAGCAACTGATTACGATGAATGAAGTAGAAATACAGCTAATTCCATTTTACGAATGGGCGAATGAATTTTAGTATAATATCTCCGCTCCCGCGCGATTTTATCGCGTGATAGTAAAGTAAAAAGTTATTGGTTTGCCACACGATAAAATCGTGCGGCAGCGGGGGCAGGACTTAGTAATGTACTTGAAATTGATGAAATATAATTCATTGTTAGAAACAAAAGACCATTAACCCCTCGTTAGGAAACGAGGGTTAGTAACCATATAATCAAATGATCAATAAAATACTCGATATAGCCCGCGAAACTTTGAGTAACGAAGGCAATGCCATACTCAAACAAATTGAACTGATTAACGGCAATTTTGTAAAAGCCGTTGAACTGATTGTTGCATCAAAAGGAAAAGTGGTGGTGACAGGGATGGGGAAATCAGGGATAATAGGACGAAAAATTTCTGCCACACTTGCCAGTACAGGTACTCCCAGTTTCTTTTTACACCCAGCCGAAGCTTTTCATGGCGACTTAGGAATGGTAACACCCGATGACCTTGTTTTTGCACTGAGCAATTCCGGCGAAACAGACGAAATACTTAAAATTCTACCCTTCTTCAAAGAAAACGGGAATTTAATTTTATCTTTGTGCAGCAATCCCAAATCCACCATGGCTGAGCATTCCGACATTCATCTCGAATTGAAGATTGATACCGAAGCCTGTCCGATGAATCTTGCTCCTACCACTTCCACTACTGTAATGCTGGCGCTGGGCGATGCTATAGCCATAGCTGCCATGCAGATGAAAGACTTCAGGGAAGAAAATTATGCCCGCTTCCATCCCGGTGGTGCATTGGGGCGTAAACTGCTGGCTAAAGTTGAGCATAAAATGAGAACCGAAAAACTACCGGTAGTAAAAACTAACAGCCCGCTGAAGGATGTGATCAACACTATGAGTAAAGGCCGCTTAGGATTAGCGTTGGTGAACGAAAAGAATACAACTACAGGCATTATTACCGACGGTGATCTCCGACGCCTTTTGGAAGCAAAAGGAAAAAATGCATGGGATTTGAAAGCAGGGGAATTTATGACCCATCATCCAAAAACAATTAAACTCGGTACTTCATTGCACGATGCAGAAGATTTACTGGCTCAAATGAAAATAACATCGCTGATTGTTACCGATAACGATGGATTTACACAGGGTGTAATACAAATTTATGATTTACATTGATTAGCAATACAACTTTTCAACGTTGCAAACTTGAAAACGTTTCTTTATCAGTTTGCAGCTAAACAAACCTCTGCTTCCGCGCGATTTTATCGCGTGGTAGTAAAGTAAAAAGTGTTGGTTTGCCACACGATAAAATCGTGCGGCAGCAAGGGGTGAATAGTAAAACACAAGGTATAGAATGTTACGATATTCGCAATAAATAAGATATAGAATGTTACAAATATGGCGATAATTAAGGTATAGAATGTTACAATTAGATTATTTTTTGTACATTTGCATTATTTCATTTTTTATTCAACATGTTTAACAGAGAAATATTAAAAGACTTGATGCAGTGGAAAGCATCAACCTATCGTAAGCCTCTTGTTTTAAGGGGTGCACGTCAGGTTGGCAAAACTTCAGTCGTCAACCAGTTTGCAGTAAATTTTAGTCAATATATTTATCTGAATCTCGAAATCGAAGAAGACAAACAAATTTTCAGGCATCGAAATTCAATACACGAACTCATACAAGCACTCTTTTTTTTAAAAGATAAAGATACTGAAATTAAAGATACATTAATATTTATCGACGAAATTCAGGAAATGCCTGATGCCATTGCTTGGTTACGATATTTTTACGAAGAATATTCTCAGTATTATATAATAGCGGCAGGCTCGTTACTCGAAACAGTTTTCGACACTTCTGTTTCATTTCCTGTGGGACGTGTTGATTATCAATTCCTTTATCCTTTTAGTTTTAACGAGTTTCTGGAAGCCTTCGGTGAACATCAAGCTTTGAAACAGATGAACAAAACTCCGATACCCGATTTTGCACATGAAAAACTTATGCGGTTGTTTCACAGTTATTGTCTTATTGGAGGTATGCCCGAAGTAGTAAAGCGTTATGTGGAACGAAGTGATTTGACCCAACTGGCAAGCGTATATGAGTCATTGCTATTGTCGTACATAGACGATGTCGAAAAATATGCGCGAAACACAACACAGGTACAAATCATGCGTCATGCCATCACATCCTGTTTCAGAGAGGCCGGCAGCCGCATTAAGTTTAATGGCTTTGGAGCATCTAACTATGGTTCGCGCGATATGGGTGAAACTTTACGCACCCTGGAAAAAGCTAAATTAATTTACCTTATATATCCTACAACACAAACAAAGTTGCCTTTTCAGCCCGATTTAAAAAAGTCGCCCCGCTTACAAGTGCTCGATACCGGTATGGTGAATTTTTTTGCCGGTATTCAGAAAGATGTTTTTTCGACCTCCGATTTGCTTGATGTTTACAATGGTAAAATTATTGAACATATTGTTTGTCAGGAACTAATGGCTGCAAATAAAGATTTAATCAATAAACCATTGTTTTGGGTTCGCGATAAAGAGGGAGCATCGGCAGAGTTGGATTTTTTAGTCCGTATTGACGGTAAAGCTATACCGGTGGAAGTAAAATCGGGTAAAACAGGAAAATTAAAATCTCTCATTCAGTATATCGAAATGTCGGAAACGCCATTAGCCATCCGCTTGTATGCCGGATTGTTTAACGAAAGCAAAGTCAAAACCCCTCAGGGAAAGGAATTCACATTGCTGAGTTTGCCATACTATTTGGCCGGTCGAATAAAACAATACATTTAACTTCCGGTCTGTTATTAATGACGGTAAGACTTGAAATCACCCCGTCAATAAGCAAAGTGTATTGAATTTTGCATTCATCCAAAAACAATTAAACTCGGTACTTCATTGCACGATGCAGAAGATTTACTG
>CAYNHC010000207.1:0-1842 GCA_964396705.1 uncultured Paludibacter sp. | reverse complement strand
AGGGTGTAATACAAATTTATGATTTACATTGATTAGCAATACAACTTTTCAACGTCGATCCCTGATAGCTATCGGGATGAAAACGTTTCTTTTTCAGTTTGCAGCAAAACAAACGTTTATAATCCTCCCCTCGCTTAAAGGGAGAGGGGCAAGGGGTGAGGAAAAGAGCAAGAAAACAGAAACTAAAGTTTTGATTTTCTAAGCCTTTTTAAGTACCTTTGCGATTCGAAAAATAAGAATATAGTTTTCATTTCAGAATAATCATAAAATTCTGAATAATAAACCTTACTAAATTATAATGTCCGGAGCTAGAATAATACAACTTCCTAAAATTGCTGACCCGCGCGGAAACCTCACTTTTATCGAAGCTGAAAACCATATCCCGTTCGATATAAAACGTGCCTACTGGATATATGATGTGCCGGGTGGCGAAACACGTGGCGGACATGCTTTTAAAGAACAGGATGAATTTATTGTAGCTTTATCAGGAAGTTTTGATGTGGAGGTTGATAACGGACATAAAAAAGAACGTTTTCATTTGAACCGGTCTTATTTTGGATTACATATATCTCCCGGAAGCTGGCGAAGTATGGATAATTTCTCCACCAACTCATTAGCGCTGGTGCTTGCTTCAACTTATTTTGATGCCAACGATTATATCCGAGATTATCAAAATTTTCTTGAATTTAATCATGATGAACTACTGTCAGAGAAACAAACAGCCATAAAAGTATTTGATGATAAGGTAAACCATAATCCGAAAATTACAGTATTCGATTGCTCTATCATATATTTTCCTAAAATTCATTTCCCATCGGGGAATATCACGCCATTACAGGGTGAATCGGATATACCTTTTAAAATAGCCCGTGCCTTTTACCTATATGACATACCCGGAGGCGAAGAACGTGGCGCACATGCACACAAAGAATGTCATCAATTACTGATTGCTGCAAGTGGAGCATTCGATGTGATGCTTGATGATGGAAAAACTAAACGAATTGTAACCCTTAACCGGCCTTATATGAGATTACATATACCCCCGGGAATCTGGGCAGCCGAAATGGGATTTTCTTCCGGTGCAATTTGTTTAGTTTTAGCTTCGCACAAATACGATGCGAATGATTATGTTCGTGAACACAAAGATTTTTTAAATTTTAAAAATCAAGTAGTGTAACTTCGTGTTTACACCATGAAATAAAAAATGATACATCCTACTTCTGAAGTTCAAACTGAAAATATTGGTAAAAATACAACAGTATGGCAATATTGTGTAATACTTAAAGGTGCAGTTATTGGTGATAACTGCAATATTAATTTCAATGTTTTTATTGAGAATGATGTGGTTATTGGCAACAATGTAACAGTAAAAAGCGGTGTGCAACTTTGGGATGGTATAATTGTGGAAGATGATGTTTTCATAGGACCCAATGCTACGTTTGTAAATAATCCTTATGTACGTTCAAAACAATATCCCGAAAAACACATAGGCGCAACACTTAAAAAAGGAGCTTCAATTGGAGCAAACGCAACAATTATGGGTAATATCGTAATAGGCGAAAATGCAATGATAGGAGCGGGAAGTGTGGTTACCAAAAATGTACCTGAAAATGAATTGTGGGTTGGTAATCCTGCTCGTTTTGTAAGAAGGATTGAAAAGTAGTCAGGAGTCATGCAGAGGAATTAACGTTACCTTTAAGTCCTGTGATAGATATTTTTGATTTTTTAATTTAGTAAAGTCTATGAACTCATTTTAGTTTAAATTTTATGTTATGCATATTGCTAAAAAAATTCAAAGTTTAAAACAGAATTTGTTTAATTTTCTTTTGCCAAATCGACAGG
>CAYNHC010000206.1:0-6296 GCA_964396705.1 uncultured Paludibacter sp. | reverse complement strand
ATATTTGATATTAAATTTTTATTCATTACGATGAATAAAATAGTTGATTTGACAATTTTTATTCATTACGTTGAATGAAATTTCCTCTTATGAATTTGAGGTCCTCTCAATTTTCTTTGCCTCGTCCCAAATTACATCCATTTCGGCTAAACTCATTTTCTTTAAATCAATTCCCTGCGAAATAGTTTGTGATTCTAAATAATTAAAGCGGCTGATAAATTTACGGTTGGTGCGTTCCAGTGCATTTTCAGGATTAATGTCGTACAAACGGGCTGCATTAATAAGGCTAAAAAGCAGATCGCCGAATTCGTCTTCCATTTTGTCTTTGTCCAGAATGGCAATTTCGGCTTTCAGCTCATTGATTTCTTCCTGTACTTTGCCCCAAACCTGTTCGCGCTCTTCCCAGTCGAAACCTACGCTGCGGGCTTTGTCCTGAATCCGATGCGCTTTTATGAGTGCCGGAAGTGAAACAGGAACACCTGACAAAACCGATTTATTGCCACCTTTTTCTTTTAACTTCAGCGTTTCCCAGTTTTGCATCACCGTTTCGCTATTGTTGGCTTCCACATCGGCAAAAATGTGCGGGTGACGATAAATCAATTTTTCGCAAAGCCCTTTACAAACATCATAAATGTCGAAATCCTGTGTTTCGTTACCCATTTCGGCATAAAAAACTATGTGTAATAATATGTCGCCCAGTTCTTTACGAATTTCTTTTTTGTCGTCGCGGATAATCGCATCAGCCAATTCGTAAGTTTCTTCTATGGTGAGCGTACGCAGACTTTCGAATGTCTGTTCTTTGTCCCACGGACATTTGGCGCGCAGTTCGGTCATTATTTCGAGCAATCGCTTGAATTCATTGAGTTTTTCTTCTGTTGAATGCATTATTATATTTACTATTTCTTCATTTACAATTTAAAATTTACTATTTGCAAAGGTAATTATTTTTTACCCTCAAATTTAATTAATGATAAAAGAAGGTAATTCTTGCAGATTTTAAAGCTTTGATAATCAATTAATAAAAAATTATTTTCTTTGCGTTAACTTTATTTAACTACAAAACTCTTGACAAATGGTTTTAAATGATATACATTTGCAGTGTACTAATAAACTAATACACTATATCAAAACAAAAATAAAAAAAATGGTAAATGTAAAAAACGTAACATTTAGTTACACAAAGAAATCGGAGTTGCTTACTAATTTGAGTTTGCAACTCGAAGCCGGGCGCATTCATGGTTTGCTCGGAAAGAATGGTGAAGGTAAAAGTACCTTATTGAAACTCATTTCGGGATTGGTTTTCCCGAAAGCAGGCACTATTGATACTCTTGGATTTAATCCAGTGAATCGTTATCCGGAAATGCTCAGAGAAATTTATTTTCTACCGGAGGAACTTCCGCAACTTACTTTAACTATCGAGAATTATGAAAAAGTTTATGCGCCGTTTTATCCCAATTTTAATGCAGAACAATTTAACAATTATCTGAAAGAATTTGATATTGACAGCAAAAAATCGATGCTTAACAAACTATCGCACGGACAGAAAAAGAAAGTTTTTGTTGCGTTTGGTCTGGCTACCAACACAAAACTGTTGTTGATGGATGAACCTACCAATGGTCTGGATATTCCATCGAAAGGTCAGTTCCGACGCATGGTAGCATCCAATATTGATGAAAACCGCTGTCTGATTATTTCAACGCATCAGGTTCATGATCTTGATAGTTTGATTGATAATATCATTATAATGGAACATCACGAAATTGTATTTAATCAACCAATCGAAGAAATAACCAGGAAGCTTCATTTCCGAGTTGCTGAAAGAAATGAAAAAACTGAAAATGTACTTTACAGCGAAGATACTCTGCGTGGTTTGTATCAGGTATGTAAAAACACAACAGGTGAGGATAGCAAATTAGATATCGAATTGTTATTCAACGCAATAATTGTTAATCCGAAGGAAATCTCAAAACTATTTTAATCTTTTAAAAAATATGAATACAACATTTAGTTTTTATCGTTTAGGCTTACTTCTGAAACGATTTTTTGTAGAAAACAAACAAAAAGAGCTTACTTTCTGGGCAATATCAATTGTGGTTTTTATGATAATGTACAATGCGGCATCTGTAGGAATGTTTATTATAATTGCCGGTTTTATTTTTGCCAGTAGATTGTATAAATCATTCGGTTACACTCCCGGTGGAATGCACTATTTATTGATTCCGGCTACACATCTCGAAAAATTAGTAAGTGGTATTATTTTATCTACAATTTATTTCCTTATCAGTGTTTTAATATGTTATGTGCTTGGAAATACCTTAGGAACACATTTGGGAAATCTAATTTTCGCTACAAATAACGAAGTCACTTTGCAGTTGTTCGATTTTTCAAATGAAATGCAATACATGGACTCTAGCATATTTTTTCCATATATCGATATGTTTATTGGCTTTGCCATTGTTCAGTCTATCTTTTTACTGGGTTCAATCTATTTTAAACGTAATCCGATTGGCAAAACATTTTTAGCAATCATTGTATTCTCCATTGTAATAGGGTTATTCGAAATTTTATTACTTAAACTTAATTTCGATATGACAAGCTTGCAACATGAGAACATCAACATTCGTTTACTCGATATAAAGTCGATGTTTCCGGGTGCAGAAACTTTTGGGCAAATAATAAAATATTCTATAGCTCCATTTTTCTGGGTTGTCAGTTACTTCAGTTTAACCGAAAAAGAAGTATAACATTATGGAATTCAGAGAAACACAAGCCATATACCTGCAAATTGGCGATTACTTGTGCGAGCAGATACTGCTGGACCGGTGGGGTGAAGGCGACCGAATACCTTCTGTAAGAGAGTTGGGTGTGGACTTGCAGGTGAACCCCAACACAGTAATGCGAACTTATGATTTTCTGCAAGGTAACGAAATAATATACAACAAACGTGGCGTAGGTTATTTTGTAGCTGATGATGCTAAATCGAAAATTATAACTTATAGAAGGAAACAATTTCTTGAACAGGAATTGCCCGTATTCTTCAAGAATATTCAAATACTTGGGATGGATTTTCAGGAAATTGCTAAACAATATGATGTATTTATTAACAAATAATACAAAAATATGAAAGCTGAAAAAAAATCACTAAAAGCAGTAGCGGTAGTAATTCTATTAGCTGTAGGATTAATTTACAACTATGCTGACCCTGTTTTGATGTTGGATATTAAAAATAATTACACCGAAGAAAGTGAAATAATTAGTTTTGCTTCAGAAAATCAAGCAGCTAATTTCATTACTTATACCACTGATTTTTTGAAATCAGGAGTCAAAAATATTTTTTCAAATTAATAAAATATATAACACAATGAAAACCAGTAATAAACTTCTACTTGGAGCATTTGTTCTGATATTGATAGGAATGATTGCATCGAATATTCGCTTTAAAACAGAAATTGACAAAATTAAAAAAAGTGATGTAAATAAAGAAATGATTCAGGAAACTGATTCAGTGAATGAAGACTCAACAATTCATGTGAAAATAAACGTACGTTGATTTTTAACAATAAGTGATCAATACAAAAGCCGGAAAAGTAATTTGTCCGGCTTTTTCTTTTGCTGTTTCATTCAAATCATTTACATTTACATTTCAATTTTTAAGAGTTTTGAAATATGGATAAAAAACCGCAATTATTGTTTTGTATATTAATGGATATAGCCGGATATGCTACTTATGCCTGGCCATTTTTGGGAGAATGGGGCGATTTAATTTGGGCTCCAATCTCGGCCTATATTTTCTATCGTGCTTTTGGTGGAAAAACGGGCGCTATTGGTAGTTTTATAAATTTAGCCGAAGAAGTACTTCCATTTACCGATTTCATTCCCACTTTTACTCTTGGATATTTTTATAACAAATTCAAAAGTAAAAATTCAAACCACTTAAGCAAATAATGAATAAGGAATCAAGATTTGAATGGGCGGATAATATCAGATTTATTGCATTGTTGTCAGTGATTATTTTACATGTATCGGCCACCGGAATGTATTTTATTAACGAGATACCGCTTTATCATTGGTTGATAGCCGATTTTACTGATAGTGCCATGAGATATGCTGCACCGCTTTTTTTTATGATTTCAGGCGCTTTATTGCTTCGTGGTAACGATAAACCCGCTGAGTTTTATAAAAAAAGATTCATCAGAATTTTTTATCCTTTTCTTTTCTGGAGCCTGATTTACAACTTCATAGTTACTGTCTATTTTAATTTCGGTAAGAGTATCGAAATTTCTTTTTTGGAAATTATTTCTAATTTTTTATTTTACAAAGGTGTTTTTGCTCAATCGGCTTATCATCTGTGGTATGTTTATATTATTCTTGGCATTTATCTGATTACACCATTACTAAGAAAGTTATTTGTAAATCAGGGTAGAAATATCCTGATTCATTTTATTATTCTATGGTTGATAATAATTGTGCTTAATACACCACTTTTTAATTTTGATCAGTATATAAAGAAATGCTTTATTTTTTTAGGGTATATATGTTATTTTGTTTCAGGTTATTATTTATCAAATTTACTGAGGGTTTTTAGTGCTAAAGCGAAAATATTAATGTGGAGCGCACTTGTATTTCTGATTTTTTTTACGGCCATTGCCACCTATTTGGTTACTATTGAGAGCAATGTTCTGGATGAAGAATTTTTTAAATATCAGTCACCAAATGTTGTTTTGATGTCTGTACTTGTATTTATTCTAATATCAAATTTGAATATCCAAAACAGTATATATCTCAAAATAAGAGATTTAGTAAATAAATATAGTTATGGAATTTATTTGTTACACGCTTTAGTTTTGTGGGGAGTAGAAAAAGTTGGTTTAGGTTGGAATTTTCTTCATCCGGTAATTGGAATACCTTTGGGTACAATACTTACGTTTAGTATTTCATTCATTGTTATTTATTTGATGAATAAAATTCCTTTTTTTAGAAAATTTGCAGGATAATTTTTATTCATTTATCGGCACGGGGTGTTTTTCATAAAACGAATCATCAGATTTTTTTTACGCTAAAGCAAAAAGCTGATGTTGGCAGTAAATAGTTTAACAGAAATAGCCAAAAGGATTATTCCGAATACCTTGCGCAAAATATAAATGCCACCGTCGCCTATTATCTTTTCAATTTTCGAAGTTGATTTTAAAACAAAGTAAACAAAAATCAGATTTAAAACCAGTGCAATTAATATATTCAGCGTATTATACTCAGCCCTTAATGATAGCAAAGTAGTGAACGAACCCGGACCTGCAATCAACGGAAATGCAAGAGGAACGATGGATGAACTTCCTTCTGGTCCTTTGTTGTGAAAAATTTCGATGTCTAATATCATTTCGATAGCAAAAATAAAAATAACAAGCGCTCCTGCTACTGCAAATGATTGTATATCAACGCCGAATAGTTTTAAAATCACTTCGCCGGCAAATAAAAAACCAACCAGAATAAGAAAAGCAATGGCACTCGCCCTGAATGGGTGAAATGTGGTTGATTTCTTTTTTACACTTAGTATAATGGGAATTGAACCCAAAATATCAATTATGGCGAAAAGTACCATAAAGGCGCTGGTGATTTGTAAAATGCTGAAATTCATAGATACCCCCAACCCCTAAAAGGGCTTTTAAGTTACTTTTATTTTATATTTATCGGGTGTGCCAAATTGGATTACCCTATTGTATTTCAATAAGTTGCTTTATTTTTGTGGAATTTACGACCTTAATCATCTTATTCCCCTTTAAGGGTTAGGGGTCTATTCACTTCCCTTCTTTCCTTATCAAAAAACCAACCCCATTTATTGAAATATTTAATCATATTAATAATATGTATCAATAACATCCTCAAATTCAGATACGAACTCTGCGCATGATGATGTACAATGCTTACATCCGGATAAAAAACAGTTCTATACTTTCGATGAATTCTGCGTGTTAAATCAATATCTTCGGGATACATAAAAAACCGTTCATCAAACAAGCCAACTTCCTTTAACGCCTCTGTTCTTAAAAACATGAAACAGCCCGAAAGATAAGGAACATCCATGATTTTGTCGTAACCCGATTTTCTCATTTCAAATCTTTCCATACGCTTTTCAGTCCATTTTGCAGGCAAAAACCTTCTGAAAATTAAATCGAAAGGTGTTGGAAGTAGTTTACAAAGATACTGAATTTTCCCGTCAGGATATAATACTTTAGGCATTAAATGTCCTATTTCTGTATTTATATCCATAAATCCTGCTATTTTAGATAAAATGCCGGGAT
>CAYNHC010000205.1:0-6327 GCA_964396705.1 uncultured Paludibacter sp. | reverse complement strand
TCCCAACAATATACTTTTGATAATGTTTCAAAGTGATTCGTTGAAATCGGGTTTTTTAACATTTCGTTGATTACACTTGCCAAATATTCCGGTTCATAATGATTAATAGTTATTCCGGTTTTGTATTGCTCAACAATATTTCTGATTTCAGGAAAATCAGTTGCAAGAACTGGAACACCTGCATTCAAATAATCAAAGATTCTGTTTGGTAATGAATAATAATAACTTAAACCTTTGTTTTCCAACAAACATAACCCAATGTCAGCAGTAGTTGTAAACCCGCGCATTTTATCACCCTCAATTCTTCCTATAAAGTCAACTTTATCATTTATTTGCAGTTTTACTGTCATTTGTTTCAACACATTAGCCAAATCTCCATCTCCAACGATTACTAACCGGGCATTTTTAATCAATGGCATTGCTTCCAAAATCCACTCTAAACCCCGCCCCAGATTTAAAGCTCCCTGATAAAGAATAATTTTTTCACTTTTGTCGTTAGGTTTATTTGCAACCGGTTCACTGTAATAAGGTACATTTCTTACTACTTTCATTTCAATACCATACTTTTTATTGTAATATTCAGCTATTGAACTACATACCGTATATGAATTTATTAAATGCGGAAAAATTATATCTTCAATTTTTGTCCAGCATTTTTTAATAAATTTGCGATTTTGTAATTCAGGTACTTCAGGAAAAAGCTCATGTGCGTCAAAAACTAACTTTTTTCTACGTATTTTCGTTGCCAGAAAATTTGCCGGAAGTGAATCTGTGTCATTAGCCAGAAATATGTCAGACCGTGAAAACAGAAGTAGAAAAAACAGCCGGATATTGAATTCAGCATAAAATAATGCTGATTGATTAAAAATTAATCGAAATCTTTTTACAGGGAAAGGTAAATTAAGTGATATGTTTTTTTTTAATTCACGTCCTACAAGAAAGACCTCATATCCGTTTTTGAAACAGGTATTTGCAGTTTTTAAAACGCGTTGATCTGTAATTAAATCACTTGTTACCGATATTATAATTCTTTTACTCATTTGGTAAGCAAATACTTAATAACATCTTTATATAATTTTCGGTGGTACGATTGAGTCGTTTTTTCGACAGAAGTATTATGCCACAACAATACAAGTTCACCATTATAACTTTCAACACAGTTAATCAATTGTTCGCAATATTGATAAGCATCGTGGGCATTCATAAACATATACCTTTTATCGCTTAATGAAACGTCCATAATCGCAAGCGAATGCAAAGTAAGTGAAGTTACTTCTCTATTTTGCAGGTTAATCCACTTCACAGGTCTGCATGTTCCAAGTCGGAAACCTGCCATGTCGGCGTAACCCATTGTGAAATCGTCTGTAATTCCTGCATCAATCAGGGCAATCATGTCTAATGGCTCCCTGCTGTTAAGATAGTGATGTCGATTATAAATGGAAGAAACTTTGGCATAATGTTCCAACCTATTCTTTTCGTCCAACAATAAGCCGGGTTTCATTCCGGCAGCATAACTGGCGTGTAGTCCAATTTTTACACCTTTACGCTTTGTGTATCTTATCAGGTTCTGATAATCGGGATGAATTAAATTTGAGAATGGTCGGTCTTCTTTTTTTCTGCCTACTCCGGCCCTGATAAAAAGTATTGATTCGCAACGGGTTGAACCTATAACTTCAAGCAATTCGTTATCGAGTTTATACAAAAAAGGGAAGGTGTACCAAGGATCAAAACGCAACCCTCCAAAAAAGCTTTTTAGCGCTTTATTTCCTTCTTTGGGCCATTTTAAACCTCTTATTAAACCACCAATCACACTGCGGACATTTCGGAAATGGGCAATATAATCCAAATCGTGTGTGAGATAAACTTTCTTTATTTTTTTCTCCGGTTCACTGATATTAAAACCCGCTTCACGCAAAACAGAACGCAAATGTCTGCCATATTCGTCAACCAAAGGTCTGTCAATAAATCCGGCTCTGTATGGTAACGATTCCTTGCCTGGAAATCTTTTATGTTCATCCCGAACGTCTTTTCGAACCATTTCTTCGTAACGGGAGATAAGAAAATAGGCGCTTGCTACCAAATCGGCATAAATTACTGTGGTGTCATTTACCTTTTCAACCACCGGACTACCAAAAAGTAAAGGAGTTTCTTCCCAAATTTTTAGTGGAAGTTTGGGTAGTGATTCTTCAGTTCCATACACATTGCTGTCGAAGAAACCTGAAGGAATAATCACAATTTTATATTTATCGAAATCACCTTCGTTGGCTGTATAACCAATTTGTGCAACTATTTCCGGCGAAACACTTTCACCGGATAAAAACTGTAAAATATAATTTATTGTTTCAGTCACTTTTTAAAATTACAATTAATACATTTAATTCAAAAAAAATCATCCAATTACTTCAACTTCTTTTTTTGCTCGTAACGTAATGTTACAAAAAATGCAACTACCAACCCCAGCATTAAATCACTTTTGGTAAACAAACCAAAATAGGCATCTTTTTCAGGTGCCTGATTTGAAACAAGTTTAAGAATAATTGCAATAGTAGTAAAAATTACAAAAACTCCTAATCCATATAAAATTGTCTTTAAAACAGGATGCATATTTTCTTTTTTGGTTTCTAATCGTTTTTTAATTGCGTTTCAAAGATACTAAATAAATTCTCAAAATTGAAAGATACTGATTTTTCAATTTAATTACCCCAGGTGAATACTCAACAGTTCCTTTTTTAAAGATTTACCCGTATAACTATCCTGAAATTTTATTATTTCCTGCGGAGTACCAGTACAAATTACTTTTCCTCCTTTTGCACCACCTTCAGGACCAATATCGATAATATAATCGGCAGTTTTAATCACATCCATATTGTGTTCAATAATTATTACGGTATTCCCTTTATTTACAAGGCGGTTAAGTACACCAAGTAATACATTGATATCTTCGAAATGCAGTCCGGTGGTTGGTTCATCTAGAATGAATAGTGTTTTGCCTGTATCGCGCTTGGAAAGTTCTGTTGCTAATTTTACACGCTGACTTTCGCCACCTGATAGGGTAGTACTGGATTGTCCGAGTTTGATGTAGCCTAATCCGACATCCTGTAATGTCTTGATCTTGTTGATGATCGAGGGTTGATTTTCGAAAAAATCTACAGCCTGATTTATGGTCATATTAAGCACATCGGCAATTGATTTTCCTTTGAAACGAACTTCAAGTGTTTCGTTATTATAGCGTTTTCCTTCACAACTCTCGCAGGGAACGTAAACATCAGGTAAAAAGTTCATTTCAATGGTTTTATATCCATTTCCACCGCAAACTTCACAGCGTCCTCCGGCAGTATTGAATGAAAATCTACCGGGTTTATAACCCCTTATTTTCGATTCGGGTAAATTGACGAATACATTACGGATATCAGAGAAAACACCCGTGTATGTCGCAGGATTTGAACGTGGAGTACGACCAATCGGAGATTGATTTACTTCAACTACTTTATCAATATTTTCTAATCCTTCGATACTTTTATATTCAAGCGGATCCTGTAATGATCGATAGAAGTACTGACTAAGAATGGGCTGAAGTGTTTCGTTGATTAATGTTGATTTTCCACTTCCCGATACACCTGTTACACAAATCATTTTTCCCAAAGGAAATGTTACATCAATATTTTTTAAATTATTGCCTTTTGCTCCTTTTATGGTTAATGATTTCCCATTCCCCGGACGGATTTGAAGTGGAATTTCAATTTGCTTTTTTCCATTCAGATATGCAGAGGTTAATGTATCAGCTTTCAGCATTTCCTCCGGAGTGCCGGTGAAAACAACTTCGCCACCATGACGACCGGCATGTGGTCCCAAATCAACAACATAATCAGCTGCCAGCATCATGTCTTTGTCATGCTCTACTACAATCACCGAATTTCCAGTATCGCGCAAAAGTTTCAAAGAATCAATCAATCGCTCGTTATCACGCTGATGAAGTCCAATGCTTGGCTCGTCAAGAATATAGAGTACATTTACTAATTGAGACCCTATTTGAGTGGCTAATCTTATGCGCTGACTTTCACCACCTGACAGCGATTTTGAACTCCTGTCAAGTGCAAGATAATTTAATCCTACATTTAACAAAAACTGTAACCTGCTGCGAATTTCTTTTAATATTTCTACTGCAATGGCTTTTTGTTTTTCATTCAGATGCTGTTCTACTTTACTCAACCAATCAGCTAATTGAGCAATGTCCATTTCAGCTAACTGTGCAATGTTTTTATTGTGAATTAAAAAATGCAGTGATTCTTTTTTTAGTTTTGCTCCTTTGCAATCAGGACATTTTACTTCTTTGGAATATTGATTTGCCCATTTTTGTTCAGTAGCTGATGCTGAATTTTCCGATTGCATTTCGATGTATTTCAGAATGCCATCATAACTCAGAAAATAGCTTGTTCCGATGGATTGATTTTTGATGTGAAGTCGTTCTTCTGTTCCATTCATTATTTCATCCATCGCATCGTCCGAAATTTCTGAAACAGGCGTTTTGAGTGTGTAATCGTACTTTTCGAGTATAGCTTCAATTTGCCAGAATATTGTACTGCTTTTATGCTTGCCAAGGGGAGCAATTGCTCCGTTGTAAATGCTTAAACTTCTATCGGGTACAATTTTATCCATGTCAATCTGATTCACAAAGCCCAGACCTTTACACTTGTGACATGCACCGTGAGGAGAATTAAACGAAAAGTCATGTGGAGCAGGTTCATTGTACGAAATGCCACTCGTTGGACACATAAGCATTTTACTGAAATACCTGACTTCATTTTTTTCTTTTTCGAGCAACATGATTATTCCACTGCCTTGTTGCATGGCTTTTTGCAACGATTGTTTCAACCGATTTCTATCTTTTTCAGCAACAAGCAATTTATCAATGACTACTTCTATGTCGTGGTTTTTATACCTGTCCACTTTCAGTCCGTGAGTAACTTCACGTAATTCACCATCTATCCTTACGTTAAGATATCCTTTCCTGCGAATTTGCTCAAATAGTTCTTTGTAATGTCCTTTACGCCCTTTTACTATCGGAGAAAGTAAAAAGGTTTTTTTGCCCTGATAATCTTTCAGAATTAAATCAATAATCTGATCTTCAGAGTATTTTACCATTTTCTCGCCGGTTTCGTATGAATATGCTTCGCCAGCCCGTGCAAAAAGTAAACGAAGAAAATCATAAATTTCCGTGGTTGTTCCTACTGTTGACCGTGGATTTTTATTGGTGGTTTTTTGTTCGATAGATATAACAGGACTCAATCCGGTAATTCTATCCACATCCGGACGTTCCATATTGCCCAGAAAACTACGTGCATAAGCTGAGAAGGTTTCGATATAACGACGTTGACCTTCGGCAAAAATAGTGTCGAAAGCCAGTGATGATTTGCCGCTGCCACTTAATCCTGTAATTACAGTTAAAGCATCACGTGGAATAGAAACATCGATATTTTTAAGATTGTGAACCCTTGCGCCAATCACTTCAACAAACTCTGAAGTTTCGGTAGGGTGTATGTCGGTATTTGTTGTCAAAACGATTTAATTTAGAACCTGCAAAGATACGAAAATTGAACCGGATAGAGTATAACCATGTTGCTTTTTTATATTGAAACAATTGTTTATTTCATTTTTTTAAAAGTCTCAAAGATTTTAAGTTATTCAATTAATCAATCTCATTTTCCTCTTAAATACTGTTCAGGCCAATCAATATTCTCGATATTCAACGCAAAATATGGATTTCGGAGCAATTCACGACCCAAAAGAATCAGGTCAGCCTGCTCATTTTCAAGAATAGAGTTTATTTGATCCGGCGTTGTAATAAGTCCAACCGCTGAAGTTTTTATTCCTGTCTTACGAACTGCTTCCGAAAAGGGAATTTGATATCCGGGTCCTACTGAAATTTTTGCATTAGAGACATTTCCACCCGAAGAACAATCAATTAAATCAACTCCTTTTTGCTTTAAAATAGAGCAAAGTTCTACCGTTTCATCCAAATTCCAGCCTCCTGTTGTCCAGTCTGTTGCAGATAGTCTTACAAAAAGGGGCAATTCCTGCGGCCAAACTGTTTGTACCGCTTCAACAATTTGTAAAATTAATCGCGTCCGGTTTTCAAAACTTCCACCGTATTCATCTGTGCGTTCATTGCTCAGTGGTGATAAAAACTGATGAATTAAATAACCATGTGCGGCATGTATTTCTAATACTTTAAATCCTGCTTTTTTAGCCCGAAGTGCTGAAGATTTAAATTGTATGATACTCCCTGAAAACAGGACATAAAGTTAAGATATAATTATATTATCTTTA
>CAYNHC010000204.1:0-6352 GCA_964396705.1 uncultured Paludibacter sp. | reverse complement strand
CTGAATAAACAGATTGATTCATCCCGAAGAAAAATTTACCTTTTTTCTTTTCAATGCCTACTTTTGTGTAAAACCCATTTTCGGAAGTGCTTTCTCCTCGGGTACTGAAAGCGCCTTTTCCTGTGAATGCATAGGTTTTCGATTTTTCGTAAATTTGGAATTCCGTAGCAGTAACATTGGCATGAAAAGGATTATCGTACATGGTTACATTGGTGTTTATCAAACTTATATACGAATTGTTTGGCAATGATTTATCAACCACTGCCACATTATAATTCGTAAATGGTTGTACCAAAACTTTACGTGTAGTTTCCGTTGAAGTGTTTTTCAGAATGGCATACGAGGGTAAACTCATGGCGTTTGCCACTCCAATTCCCCAATCGTTATTGGTTCGACCTGAAATTTTGAAAGCATTTATTAATTGAGTTTCGCCCGGGTTGTAACTTATTTCTTCGTTTTCATTTAACGAATTATCAGCTGAAAACTTTGGACCTGCACCGATTCTTCTGGAATAAAATATATCTCCCTTCTGAAAAAGTTCAGTACCCTCAGTGAAAAATTGTCTCTTTTCGTCGTAATAAATCTCAAACGGCGATAGATTAAGTTTTTTATCATCCGACTGTATTTGTCCGAAGTCGGGGATTACCATCATATCGAGTGTAAAACTTTCGTTAATTCCATATTTCAGATCTAAACCTCCTTTGTAAAGAAACTGCGAAGAACCTGAATTGATTTCAGTTTCGTAATATGTTGCTATGTAGGGGCTTATTGATAGTCTTAAAGGTGGTTTTATTTTCTTTATTCCTGTTAGTTCGCCTTCCTGATTAATGAACGACATTATTTTTCGGTCAATAAAACTCCACGAATTATTTGAACTAAAGCGTCTGAGATTTCTGAACATATTTAATCCCCATGCATTAACCTGATTGTCAGGAAAGCGCAAAGCAGAGTAGGGGATACGCATTTCCACTATCCAACCTTTTTCTGTTATCTGTGTTTTGCTCTCCCAAACTGCATTCCAACTTCCATCTTCGCTATCGCCATCGCTTGTTTTTGTTGCTTTAATATCGACCTGTACACCTGCCGGAGTTATAAAAAAACCAAAAGCCAATTGTCCCTGGTTAAAAGGATCAAAATATACGCCGAAATAATCGGACATGCCGATATTATCCCGCTCGGTCAGAAAATTATAAATACTATCCTTTTTGTCGTATAGCATTGCACCAACATAAATAGCTGAGTTATCGTAAAAAAAGTAAACTTCGGTAGGTTGATAAGAAGAATTGCCATTCAGTGGTTGAATTTGCATAAAATCCTTTGCTGGTTGAGCGGTATTGTAAATAGGTTTATTCAGATTTGCATCAATTGTAATCGGGGTATTTATAAAAGTGGCTTCAACGCTTTTTTTAGTCTGCGAAAACAAAAACAAGGTTAAAAACGATAAAGTTACAATAAGTATAGATTTCATTTAAAATAAAATGAAGTTAGGTGTTAAGTAAGCAGGAAATAGTGTTACCTGAAAAAGTCCATAAAAGTAAACAATAAAATCATATTTATTCATTAATTGACAGAAATTAAGATTTTAAAAAATGAAATTATTTATATAATCCTATTCCAAATCTTATCTATAAGCGCAAAAACAAAATACAATTCAAAATAGATTTAATTTTAACTAAAAACAAAACCACATTTCACTGATACTAAAATTTCTTTGTATCTTTGAAGGCTTTTTAAGTAAAGGTTTAAAAACAATCCAATAACACATTATTTTTCATCAATGAAAAAATTCAGATTGCTTAACAACATCTTTGGTTGGGTGGCTTTTGCCATTGCTGCCTCGACGTATCTTATTACTATGGAACCTACAGCCAGTTTCTGGGACTGCGGTGAGTTTATTTCTACAGCTTATAAATTAGACGTGGGACATCCCCCCGGAGCTCCGTTTTTTATGCTTACCGGTAGATTTTTCTCGCTTTTTGCATCAGATTCAAGTCAGGTGGCGGTGTTAATCAATTCTATATCGGCTCTTGCCAGTGCTTTCACCATTCTGTTTCTTTTCTGGACTATTACTCATTTAGCACGTAAAGTGGTTGCAAAATCGGAAGAAGATTATACACTTGCCAATACTATCGGAATTTTAGGCGCCGGAATGGTAGGTGCATTAGCATATACATTTTCAGATACTTTCTGGTTTTCGGCTGTCGAAGGTGAAGTTTACGCTTATTCATCATTGTTTACAGCAGTAGTTTTCTGGGCTATTCTCAAATGGGAACGCGTATCCGATCGTTCAGGTTCAGATCGTTGGCTAATACTGATTGCTTATCTTATGGGTCTCTCCATCGGTATTCACTTGTTGAATCTGTTAGCAATTCCAGCCATTGTTTTAGTTTATTATTTTAGAAATTATAAAGTTTCGGGCAAAGGAGTTATTTTAGCCATGGCAACATCGGGTGTTATACTTGGAATTGTATTGTATGGTATTATTCCTGGTGTAGTTGAAGTTGCTTCCTGGTTCGAATTGTTTTTTGTAAATACACTCGGACTATCATTTAACAGTGGTCTCTTTATATACCTTATTTTACTGCTTGCATCATTATCCTGGTCTATTTACGAATCGTATATCGCCAAAAGTTATATACGAATGGCTATATCTTTCATTCTTGCTTTTACATTGGTAGGTATTCCGTTTTTTGGTTCGCACATATTACTTGGCATTCTTATTATCATAGCAATTTCTTTGTTCTTTTATTTCAAAAAGGAACTTATCAATTCACGATGGTTGAATACAGCCATGCTTATGATCACTGTGGTATTGATAGGATATTCTACTTATGCAGTGATTGTTATTCGTTCGGCAGCCAATCCACCTATGGATCAGAACTCGCCTGATAATGTTTTTGCTTTGAAATATTATCTTAACCGTGAACAATATGGTGATCGTCCGTTGATCTATGGTCCTGTATATAATGCACCTGTAAAATTACGTGTTGAAGGCAATATGTGCGTACCCGAAGAAGAAAAAGGAGCGCCACAGTATGTGCCAAATCCAAAAAAATCGGCTGACGAAAAGGATAAATATATTCTGTCGGGTTATAAAATGGATTATAAGATGGATGACCGTTTTAATATGTTATTTCCAAGAATGTACAGTACAACGCCATCACATATTGAAGCATATAAGAATTGGGCGAACATAAAGGGTACTCCGGTGACTTTTGATTATTGCGGACAACAACGAACTGAAAATAAACCCACTTTTGGCGAAAATCTTAGTTTCTTCGTCTCCTATCAGGTGAATTTCATGTACCTGCGTTATTTTTTATGGAACTTCAGTGGTCGTCAAAACGATATGCAGGGAAATGGAGAAATTGATCGTGGAAACTGGATTACCGGTATCTCATTTATTGATAAATACCTTGTTGGAGATCAGTCAAATCTGCCTTCGGAACTTGCCGAAAACAAAGGAATGAATAAGTATTATATGCTTCCTCTATTGTTGGGACTCATCGGTATTTTGTTTTTAATTTATGGCGGAAAAGAGGGTAAACATTCATTCTGGATTACATTATTGTTATTTGTACTCACAGGATTGGCCATCGTAGTTTATCTCAATCAAACACCTTATCAGCCTCGCGAACGTGATTATGCTTACGCCGGTTCATTCTATGCATTCAGTATCTGGATTGGGCTTGGAGTGATGGGATTAATTAAACTTGTAGAAAAATATCTACCTAAAAATATCACTGCAATACTTGTAACTGTCGTTACTTTGGGAGTTCCTGCATTGATGGCACAACAAAATTGGGACGACCACGATCGTAGCAATCGTTTTGTGGCCCGCGATTTTGGAAGTAATTATCTTGTGTCGTGTAAGCCTAATGCTATTATATTTTCAAACGGTGATAATGATACTTTCCCATTGTGGTACAATCAGGAAGTAGAAGGTAACAGAACTGACGTGCGTGTTTGTAATCTTAGCTATTTACAAACCGACTGGTACATTGATCAAATGAAACGTGGTGCATATAAATCGGCTCCGCTGCCCATATCGTGGGAACAAAAAGATTATGTATCGGGTAAAAACGAAGTACTTTGGGTTGAAGATGCTTATCAGAAACCACTTGACATGAAAATGGCATTTGATTTTATTACTTCTGATGATCCGGCTACCAAAAACAATAATGAAGCATTAATTCCTGCAAAACAATTGTATTTACCGGTAGATGCACAGAAAGTAATTAGTACAGGTACTGTTAAAGCTGAAAGAGCTGCTGAAATTGTTCCTCAAATTGATGTTACTTTAAACAGAAGACTCACCAAAAGTGAACTCATGATTCTCGAAATGCTTAAAACCAATAATTGGGAACGTCCGATGTATTTTGCGGTGACAGTTGGTGATGATTATTATTTGGGATTAAGTGATCATTTTGAACTTACAGGGATGGCTTATCAAATTTTACCTGTTGGAGCAAAAGGAGCAGGACCTCAGGTGAATACAAAAGAGATGTACGAAAATATGCTCACCAAATTCCGCTACGGAAACATTGCTGATCCTAAAGTATATCTTGATGAAAATACCTTGCGTATGTGTCGTACCCACCGAATGATGTTTTCGCAGTTAGTTGCGGCATTGTATAATGAAGGTGATTCAGCTCGGGCATTGAAAGCGCTTGATTTTTCTGAAAAGGTTATCCCCGGCAGCACTGTTCGTCATGATTATGTTTCAACCCAACTGGCCGAGTATTATTACAAACTTGGCGAAATTCAGAAAGGTGATAAAATCATGGATGCAGTAGCAAAAGATTGTATCGAAAATCTCGAATGGTATAACAGTCTTACTACTTCGCAACGTAATAGTGTGAGGAATCGTATTGGTCATAATATGGCTGTGCTGAATCAGGTTTTGCGTATTTGTGATCAGGAAAAACAAAAAGCAATGCTTGACAAATACATGCCTTTTTACATGCGTTATACCAATAGTTCAGAAGTTAAATAAATGAATGTCCAGTTTCCACGGATATTAAGAATATTTTTTAAAAACTTTATATGGCGCAAAACACCATCGGAGAAAGTGATTTACCTCACTTTCGACGATGGTCCGGTGCCTGAAGTAACACCATTGGTACTTGATATTCTTGATAAATACGGTTGGAAAGCTACTTTTTTTTGTGTTGGAGAGAATGTTCAGAAAAATCCGGAACTCTATGCAGACATTCTGAGAAGAGGACATAAAACCGGAAATCATAGTTTTAATCATGTTAAAGGCTTTAATTTAAATACTTTAGATTATGTTGATAACGTCAAAAAAACTTCCGAATTAAATAATAGTAAGTTATTTCGACCACCTTACGGGAAAATAACCCGAAAACAAGCCCGAATTTTACAAAAAGACTATGAAATTATAATGTGGGATGTGATTACCCACGATTATAATAAAAAACTCTCTCCTGATAATGTTTTTAAAAATGTAAAAAATAATCTAAGAAAAGGTTCAATAGTCGTTTTTCATGATTCAATAAAAGCAAAAGACAATGTTTTGAATGTCTTGCCATGGGCTATTGAATTTTGGGAGAGTAAGGGATACACTAGCAGGCTTTTATGAGTTTTTAAAGTTTATAAAGTTTTTAAAGTTTATAAAGTTTTTAAAGTTAAAAAGAAGATAAGATGCCTGTTATTTTAGGTGTGAATATTTGTAACTACTCAGCACTACTTTTCTTAAAAGTGTAGGTGCAAGTATTTGTAATATAGTAGAATGGATTCTTTGCCACGGAGTGGCTAAATGTGAACCAACGGTCAGCGTAGCTAATAACCCCCAGTAAGCGAAGCGCAACTGGGGGATGATGAAAATAAATAACAGTACATTTGATTTTCAGTTCGACTCGTCGAACTGAAAATCAAATAATTACAAAAATGGTTAAATGCCGAGTAGTGACGAATATTTATTAACCTGAAAAATTAATTAATATGAAATTTGAAAGATTTGAAGATATTATTGTTTGGCAAAAAGCTTTGGATTTATCGGTCTTGATCTATAATGTTTTTGAAGATACAAAAGATTACGGTTTTAAAGATCAGATACAAAGAGCCGGAGTATCTATAATGAATAATATAGCTGAAGGATTTGAAAGAAAAAGTAATAATGAGTTCAGACAATTTCTGTATATTTCAAAAGGATCAAGTGGTGAAGTAAGATCAATGGATGTTTTAGCAAAAAAACTGAGAAAAATTAATAATGAAGATGCCGATAAATTATACAGTCAATCAGAAGAAATATCGAAAATGCTATCAGGTCTGATAAAAACTTTGTAATTGATTGTACTCCCTTCAAACTTTACAAACTTTATAAACTTTA
>CAYNHC010000203.1:0-6389 GCA_964396705.1 uncultured Paludibacter sp. | reverse complement strand
ATTCATTATGTTAGAAAATCGTATCGACCGTCGCATTTTAAAGGAACAACTTCAACAAGAAGCATTCAACCGCCGCACCATCTCATTTTATAAATATTTCAATATCGAAAACCCACAGGAATTCCGCAATAATTTGTATCGTAACTGGAGTGAATTGGGCTGTTTTGGACGTATTTATGTGGCTTACGAGGGTATTAATGCTCAAATGAGTGTACCTGAACATAATTTTGATCATTTTATGGAATTTTTGTATTCCATTCCGGAATTAAATCAGGTGCCAATAAAATACGCCATTGAAGATGATGGAAAATCATTTTTCAAACTGACTATCAAAGTGCGTCCTAAAATTGTGGCTGATGGACTTGAACATGGAACATACGATTTATCCAGAGTAGGAAAACATCTCACTGCTTTGGAGTTTCACGAAGCGCTTGACGAACCGGAAACTGTTGTGGTGGACATGCGTAACCATTACGAAAGCGAAATTGGTCATTTCAAAAATGCATTTTGCCCTGATGTAGATACTTTTAGAGAAGAAATTCAGTTGGTAATTGATAAATACAATGACGAAAAAGATAAAAAATTTCTGCTGTACTGCACCGGAGGTATTCGTTGCGAAAAAGCCAGTTCTTTCCTTATTCACAATGGATTTGAAAACGTTTCGCAATTATACGGCGGGATTATTGAATATGTGCAGCAAATCAAACAACTGGGCATTGAATCAAAATTCTACGGAAAAAACTTTGTTTTTGATGAACGTTTGGGCGAGTCGGTTGATGGACAAATAATCTCGCGCTGCCACCAATGTGGAAAAACTGCCGATACGCACACCAACTGTGCGAACAACGATTGTCATTTGCTATTTATTCAGTGTGCCGAATGTGCTGAAAAACACGAAGGATGTTGCGGCGAAGAATGTCAGACTATTTTTCACCTACCTGTTGAGGAACGTAAAAAACTGCGTTTGCAACACGCTGAAAAATATGCCAATAGTAAGATTTTTAGAAGCCGATTGAGACCTCAACTAAATACTTAATATTGCATTATACAATCTTTCAGCATGTTCGGTAGCCCGCTTTATTGTTTCGGTTTTATCAGTTTCAATGCCCGGTATATTTGCCATACCAAAACTCACGATTGGTTTTTCCATAATTGTACCTATCAAATTTGAAGTTTGAACAATGGGATAAAGTAGTTCCTCTATTTCGAAATTATTACGAGCTCCGTGTGCATACGCTTCTGCGGGTCCACCTGTACTAAACGAAAGAACAAGATGTTTCCCTTTCAATTTATCGCCCGTTTTACCGTAAGCAAATCCATATTCCAATACTTCGTCCATCCACGTTTTCAATATTCCGGGAATGCTATACCAATAAAATGGAAATTGCAAAACCACTGTTTCTGTCCACAACAAAGCTTCTTGTTCTGCTTTTTTGTCGATTTTATAATCGGGATAAAGCGTTATCAAATTCCGAAACTGAATTTCCCCGACTTTTGCTTCGTTGGTATCTTTAAAATATTCAACAATTTGCTTTGTTGTTACTGAAGCAGGATGAATTGGGTGAGCTACTATAATTAATGTTTTTTTCATACCAAATTGCGAATAAAATTATTGAAATTTAAATACCAAGTCTAATGGAAATACCTTTCAAACTGCAATAAATTAGTCTCAAATTGCAGGGTAAAAGATTTTCTGAGTATTAAATGTAAAACGGTAGGCTTTTGTTTATTCTATTCTGCAAAAAAAATCAGAGACTGTTCTTATTATGAACAATCTCTGAAATTCTATTTATAAAAATATACTATAAAAATCTGCTTTTGTGAATTTTTATTTCTTTAATTCAGGTTCATTATTCTCCATTTGAGGAGCACATTTGTGTTGCCGTCCTTGTTTGCACTGAAAACCTTGTTTGTCCTGATTTCCAAAATGTTTATTTTTAAAATGCTTAACTTTGTCTTTGCGTTCGGCTTGTTTAGCTTTTAATTCATTGAATTTTTCAGTTCCAAGAATCTTTTCCATTTCAGCATCATTTGCTTTCATCATAGCTTCTCTTTTTTTCATTTGCTGATCTTTCATTTTCATCATTTCAGCCCTGTGTTCTTCACGCTGTTTGTCCATTTTTTCAAAATGAGCCTGAAGTTTATCGCGTTGAGCATCTGTCAATTCAAGGTCAACAGCCATATAACCGGCTCTCTTTTTAGGAGTAAGTTTTTCTTTTTGCTCTTTTTTAAATTCTTTTCTCAGACCTTGTTCTTGTCCTTGAGGACATCCTTGCATTGGTTTCTGAGCCGAAATAGCCATACTGAAAATAAATGCAACAGCTAATGCTGCAATTCCATACTTTTTCATGATACAATAGTTTTTTAAATGTTTATAGTAATTTATTTTTTGCAATCTGTTTACTTTGACACAAATAGTCGATAAGCGTTTAATCAAAGTGCAAATATTTAATATATTTAACTGTAAACCATTGAATTTAGAAAAAAATAAATTTGAATTTAGTATATAACCCAAAAAAAATTCTGAAATTTGAAATAGGATTTGTGATATAATTTTTTGTTATTATTGTATTGTTCAATAAAATTTCCGATAGAGTAAGTAAACTCTTTCGGATTATTTAATTAATTATTCGTTGATAGCCGGTGTATGGCAATAACTCCATAACTTCAAATTCGATCATTCTCATTTTGAGCAGTGGTAGAGATTCCAGTAATTGTAATGCCTGAATTTTGCTTTCGCATTCCAATATTAAAACTGCATTGTTACATTCGTTGAAATAAATTTCTCTCAACGAACCTGATAAATAAAGTTCATACACTTCTCTGGCTTCATCGGCGAGTATTTTCTCTGAATTTTCCCAGTCAGTATTGAGAATATCTTTTTCGATAGCAAGAAATTTCATGAGTTTCAAAAATTAATTTTGTAATACGGTCCGGTTCTCGCCAACTCAAATCCCAGTTTCTGAGCCAGTTTAACTGACCCAAGGTTGTCTTTTTTACATGCCCAAACAGGCTCCAGCTCATTATCAAGACAATAATCAATCAACCGACAACAAGTCAGGGAGGAATATCCCTTACCGTAAAGTCCGTCAACAGTTTGAATACCAATTTCCAATACTTTGTCCAACAAATACGCAGCGAAAGCGGTGGAAACAGGCTGTTCTTTGATCACTAAAGTAAAACTCTTTGATTTTGACAGGAAATCGGTTACATTATCCCAGAAATATCGTGGCACAACTGTTCCTGGCATGGTCTCAAATATCTCAGCATTTGTATCAACAATTTCCCAATTCTTCAAATCAATTGTTTTACGGAATGCATCGTATTTTTCCCTATTGAATTTAAAATTAAGCCGTTCGTATTGTTCAACAACATTATCTGTTGTTTTTGCTATATCCTCAATTACAGCGCACCATTCGAGCGGATATACCTGTAGCCAATCGGCTTTTTCGCGAACTTTATCGGCATTCAGGCAGTAGTTTCGAAAACTTTTACTAAAATCAACATTTGTATAATCGCCTAATAATAAAGACATTCCATATGGGTGATAAATATAAAATACCGTAGGATTTTCAGTTTTATCCACGTAAATTTTGCCGGTAACATATTGCTGTAATACTGATTTAGCAAAGTAGTTATTGAACTCCACTTTATTCAGGATATCAGTAACTTTATAATACTCATTCGGATGTAGTAAAATCATTAGGAAAAATTTATTTAAGACACTTTAAAATAATTTGTTGCCAAAGTATTTTTTTCGTTGAAATATTCAAAGTAAAAAGTCAGAAACATTTTACTGAATTCCTTATTTTGGCAAAGAACCAAAAATACGCTTAATCGTATAATGAAACTTATGTATGCTCGTTGGATGTGTAAACATAAAAATACACTGGTGATGAATCAGATTAACATTATTATTCTGAGCCAGTTCTATTGCAGCTGATGTTTCAGATTTTTGTTGAATCCAGATATTGTCCATTCCTTTGTCAATAGCTTGCTTCACAACTGATTCTGTCTCCATAGCTGGTGTAAGCACTAATAGATGTTTCACTTCTTCGGGCAATTTTGTGATGGATTGAACTTTCGAGTTTTGGGGTTCGTCAGTTTCGTAGTTGGGGTTTACGAACCACAGTTTGTAGTTTAACTCTTTAAGATGTTTTGCCACATCAGCGCTAAAACTTTTTTCATTTCGGGATGCGCCAACAATAGCAATGGTTTTACCTGCTACAAAGCGATTAATTTGCTGTTGAGTAATGGGTTGCATAATAGTATTTTTTTATGGTTAACGAAAACAAAAGTAGAATAAACTTATATTATTCAAGAAATTTATCTATTATATTTTTATTAAATTCAGTTAATTCACCATTTCGCGATTGAAGAAATAAGGTTGCTTCGTGGGTTTTACCTTGCAAGAATTTCTTCATATTCGGAAACATGCTTCCGGTTCTAATTTTATATGTTGTAAACAAGGCAGTTTTGGCAGATAAATTCTGAGGGAGCGATTTAGCAAATTGTATCCATTCTTTTGCAGGATGTTGCAAAATAAAAAAGAGTCCGCTTGTCCAGCATCCAAAAAAAATATAATCTACAGCTGTAATATCGTTGTTACTAAACTTTTGAACCGATGTTACCTTCGATTCAATTTCCTTCTTTTTCAGGTAAAAAGCAATTTCGGCAGCGTACTTTTGTGTAGTGCCACGCTTGCTGTGATAAATGATTGTTGCTTTTTTTGTTTCCATATTATTTTTGTTAATTTTATCATTTTCCATCCAATCATTGCTTAAAATCAGGTGCTTTATCGAAATTTAATAATTACAATAATCACCCGTGTTTCATTAAAAAGTGAATACTGTCCTCTTTGGGAAGTATTTACTCAAAATCATTTATCCAATTTACCTTAGTACATGACAAAAAAAATATAAAGGCTTGAAAAGCCTAATTTTCATAACCGTAGGTCTTTGACCTACGGAGAGAATAGCCATCTAAACACTGCCTGAAAGGCAGGACAATGATGAGTCTTGCCTTTCAGGCAACAATTTCTTTGCTATTCTACCGCAAGTTACGCTTCGCTTACATGCGGTTATGAAGATTCTGCCTTTCAGGCAATATTTTACACATCAGATATTTATGGACGTTTGATTATTTTTTTGTCATGTACTAAACCAATTTACAGTTATTAATTACCTGATAACTTATTATTCACCACCTGTCTTCGGACATTATTTATCGAAATAATTGGAGAATCGATCATTACCATATTTAAGAACCAAATAGGGATATTATCAATCGGATCTACATAAAATTCAAGTTCAACATGAGACCTGTTATTCAACTGCCTCACTGTCCAAACTTGTTTGTAATCTTTAATTCGTATTAAATCTTTTTTTTCGGGAACTATACCGGAGAGAGGAACAGCATTTATTTTGAACTCTCCATTAGTTTTGTTGATAGAAATATTCACATCTACACACAAATCTCTGTCTTTAAATGGCCAGGGCATTTTATAAACTAAATAATATTGCGCATTTTTATTTTTTTCGTAATGTAAGACTTTAATTTGAGACAAATTATCATCCCACCATTCAGTATTGTTCACGTTTTCGAGCAATGCAAAGACCTTTTCAGCAGGTACATTTATTTCTGTTACACCCTTCACAATTTTCAGATTTTTACCTGATTCCTGTCGGGAGTAAAGTTTTACATTGTCCTTCTCCTTCACAAACTCCCAGTTCTGACTCAAAATAAAACCATTTTGTATCATCAACAAAGAAAAAAGAAAAAAATATTTCAATTTAATTTTCATTCAGGAACATTATTATGCAGGAACTAAAAAGGTGGAAATCAACACATCCCACCTTTTAGCATAAATATTTGTAATGTTAAAAGTAGTCTTTTTAACAACAGTTTTCTATTTACTTAATAAATTCAATTGAATACGGATATTTCCAATACTCACCATTAGAAGCCTTTACTGTAGCTAAAACAATAAAAATCACCCAAGCAATACCTAAAACTATTAGAATTGGAATACCAATTAAAAATATTATTGCAATACAAGAAACTGAAATATAAATGAAATAACTGATAGTGAAGTTTAGAATGTTTTTTCCATGCTGATCAACTTTGGCATTGTTGTCTTTATTAAGTAACCACATTAATATTGGTACTACATACCCTAATAATGGAACTATCCAACCCGCCAATTGCGATAAATGCATTAACATTAGATAATTATTTTCTTCCAAACCCAATAATGGTTTCTGCGTGAAAGACTGATTTGAATGATTGTCATCGCTCATCAGTTTTGCTTTCTCACGGTTGAACTCTTCTTCAGTAATATCACCGTTTTTTCGTGATTCAAGCAGCAATTTAAACTTTTCGTAATCCAT
>CAYNHC010000202.1:4991-6403 GCA_964396705.1 uncultured Paludibacter sp. | reverse complement strand
ACTGGTGTTTGAGACCAGCGCGTCTACCAATTCCGCCATCTGGGCATTAGCGGGTACAAAAGTAAGATAATTTTTGAATTCGACAAAACTAACTTGTAATTAATAATTAATAATTGACAATTAATAATTGTATCTGCCAATTAATGAGAGATATACGTAAATTATTTTGTATCAGGATTTCTCTTGATTTTTTTTGGAAACAACAAAATCAGTTCGTTTTCCTGCAAAAACTTCATATTTATTGAAAGAACATTCGAGAGCTCCATTTAATAAACTGATTTTTTTGGAAGGTTTCATCCCAATTTTATCTAAACATTCTTCGTGTGAACTTATTACCCAAAAGTTACAGCCTGCAAAGCGATGTTTCATAGTTGTCCCCAAAGAAGTATAAACATCGAAAATGTCAGGCGAAGTGATTCGTTCACCGTAAGGTGGATTGGTTACAATGAGACATTTACCTTCAGGTGCTTCCAAATCTTTTACTCCTTTTACCTGTAATTCAATATACTTGCCCAATCCTGCACTTTTAACGTTTTGTTCTGCTATTTTTATTGCGCGTGAAGATATATCCGAACCGTATATTTTATATTCAAAAGGGCGTTCATTCGAATCATCATTATAAACCATATCAAATAATTCAGGCTCGAAATCATCCCATTTTTCAAATCCAAATGAAGATCGGTAAAGTCCGGGGGGAATATTTAACGCAATCAGGGCAGCTTCAATAAGTAAAGTTCCTGAACCGCACATTGGATCTACAAAATTAGATTTACCATTCCAACCTGCCAAAAGTAGCATTCCTGCTGCGAGCGCTTCATTAACAGGCGCTTCATTTTGTGAAATACGATAGCCGCGTTTATGTAATGAATCGCCCGAACTATCGAGCGATAGGGTGCAATGCTTTTGAGAAATATGAATGTTAAGCATTAGTTGAGGGTTATCTAACCGTACTGAAGGACGTTTTTCAAATCTTTCGGAAAACCAATCTACAATAGCATCTTTAACCCGGTACGTCACGAATTTTGAATGAGTAAATTCATCTGAAAACACAGTCGCATCTATAGCGAAAGTTGAATTAACAGTCATGTAATCAGTCCACTTGATCTTTTTTACCTGTTCGTAAACCTCATCAGCGTTCGATGCTTTGAAGTTTAAGATTGGTTTTAAAATTCGTGAAGCGGTTCTAAGCTGAACATTAGCTTTGTATAAAAGGTGTTTGTCGCCTGTAAAGCTAACCGCACGTCGCTGAAGTTCTATGTTGTTTGCTCCTAAAGACACTAATTCAGTCGCTAAAACCTCTTCCAAACCCCTAAAGGTTTTCGCTATCATTTCAAATTCCATCTATCTATTTATTTACTATTTTAATCATCCGTCAGTGGACGGACAAGTTTTATTATTTACAATTTAAAAAC
>CAYNHC010000202.1:0-4891 GCA_964396705.1 uncultured Paludibacter sp. | reverse complement strand
ACCCATATATTTCCACCGATTACCGCGTCATCGCCTACTTTTATTGTACCAAGGATTGTAGAATTTGAATAAATTATCACATTGTTACCAATACGAGGATGACGTTGAATGCCTTTAATAGGATTACCATTTGCGTCAAGAGGAAAACTTTTAGCTCCCAATGTTACGCCCTGATACATTTTTACATTGTCGCCAATTATGGCGGTTTCTCCAATAACTACCCCTGTACCATGATCGATAGTAAAATAATTCCCGATTGTTGCTCCGGGATGTATATCGATTCCTGTTTCGGAATGAGCCATTTCTGAGATGATTCTTGGAATTAGCGGAACTTCTAATTTGAGTAATGCATTTGCAATCCGGTAATTACAAATAGCGCGTATGCTTGGATAGCAAAAAATTACTTCTCCAAAACTTTTAGCTGCCGGATCGCCATTGTAAGCGGCAATAACATCAGTATGAAGTTTTTCGCGAATATCAGGCAGTTGTTTGACAAAAGCAGCAGCTTTTTCTTTAGCCATGATGTCCAATTGACTGCAAACGGTATTCTCTGAGTGAACATCAAAACAAAGTCCGGCTTTTATCTGCGAAGTTAAAAGAATTAGAAGTCTATCCACATTTACGCCTATATGATACAGCATAGTACGGGAATTTACATCGGCATCACCAAAATAACCGGGAAATAAAATGGCACGAGTAAGTTGCACAATTTCATTAAGAACTTCAACCGAAGGATTCGGATTATTATGATTCTGTTGGTGACATATGTTTTTAAAGCTCTCTATATCAGCTAATTTATCAACAGTTTTTAATATTTCATCGTTCATAATTTTTTGTTTTGAAGTTTATTTTTATTAGAAAACGCCTGATTAATCGCAATAATTGCATTATCAACTCTTTTATTCCCGATACCATTAATAATAACACAGGGTACTCCTGAAAGTTCTGTTTCTCTTTTGTACCAATCGAAAAAAAATTGTCGATCATTACCATGTTCACGTACAGGATCTGGTTTCCATGGTAAATCAGGCTCGCATAGCAAATATAAATTAAAGAATTGCTGTTTTAAACGATCGGTTACGAAATCGGGTATTTCCCGGTAACAGTATTCAAACCAAACTTTTGTAATAATTAAATCTGTATCGAAAAAAACAAATTCAACTCCATTTTTTTCATTTTCGTATTGCATTTCAAGCTCAATTTGCTTTCGTGCAATGTTGCACACATCAGTAAAAGTATAATGCTCGGTGAGCTTCTCAACATATTCACGAGCAAACTCTGGTACCCAAGGCGATTTGTAATGATCAGCCAATGCTTTCGCAAGTTCAGTTTTTCCGGTTGATTCAGGTCCGAGTATTGCAATTTTATACATTGAATAAGTGCTGATTAGCTATTTTCTATAAAATTTCAGAAAAAAATTTTTACTAATTAAAGATGATTTAAAAAAAATGATATTTGCTAAGCAATATGTCAACTTTGTCATTTTTCAAAAAACAAGTATCTTTGACAACAAAAAAACATGCGCAAATTTACGACATTTATTCTGCTTTGTTGTCTCTTTTTGATGAATAGCCATGAAATTTCGGCACAAAATGCAGATATTGAGATATTGAGAAATATAAATAGTATTTCAGGGACTATCGAAACCTCAAAATTCATTTCAAATTCAACAACATTTGTAGGTGCATCTGTTCCCGTGGTATTGGGAATTGCGGCTATTATCGAAAAAGACGAAGATTTACTGAAAAGTGCTTTATGTGTAGGGGTTAGTCTGGGTGTCAGCGCTGTATTCACATACTCTCTTAAACATGCTGTTGGAAGACCCAGACCATTTATTGATTATCCTCAGGACATTAATTCTTACGAAGATATCCATTCAAATTCATTCCCATCGGGTCATACTTCTTTTGCTTTTGCCACTGCCACTTCTCTTAGTCTTCAATATCCAAAATGGTATATTATTGCACCAAGTTATTTATGGGCATCTTCTGTTGGTTATTCGCGCATGAACCTTGGTGTACATTATCCTTCGGATGTGCTGGCAGGAGCTTTAGTCGGAATTGGAAGTGCATATTTATCGTACAAAATTAATAATTGGTTGTACGAAAAACCTAAAAAGTTGATGAAATTAGATGAATATTTTTTGTAAAAATGATTACAAAATTGTCTTAAATAAATGATTGCTAATCATTTATTTAAGACAATTAATCAATAATTATAACCTCCTAAAAAATGCTTTAGTATTCCTATTGACCGGTAGTATTATCTTGTTTCTCAGCGTCTTTTACATCATCGTTTGTAATGGTACGTTTGGCTTTTTTCACCTGTTCTTTCATTTCTCCAAAACGATAACTTGCATTTATTCCAAAAAAGCGTGCAGGCATAACAATATCTGTTCTCTCAGAATATAAATTGGTTTCCCTTATCATAAACATTTTTCTATTCGTTTCAAAAGGATCCTGAACACGTATCGATATATTGAGTTTCTTGTTTAAGAAATCGCGTCCTAATGATAGTCCTGAATAATGGAAAGCCGGATTTGTACCTTGAAGTGAGACTGCCGAAGAATAATATCCTCCATTAACATTTAGTTTTAACTCCCAGGGTAATGTAAATTGAGCACTTCCCGAAACAGTATATCTCATTCCGCTGTTTGCAATTCCAAGTGTATCACTTCCAAGGTTTGTATAAGTAGCACTACTGTTTATAGTCAGTCTGATAGATTTGTTCAGTTGGAGATTGCCATAAATAGAGAGTCCTGCATTCTGGTTATAACCAATGTTTTCATAAGTTGTATAAACTACTCCATCGGAGTGCAGCTCACTAACTCTTTCAATTGAATTATTTGTAAATGAAGCGAATAGATTAGCGTTGAAATTGAAAACTTGTGTGAAATTGCCATAATTCAGCGAAAAAGAATTGTTAATCTCAGCATCAAGATTCGGGTTACCGTATGTTATTGACTGTGGGTTTGAATTATCAATGAAAGGATTCAGATAAGTAATACCTGGTCTGCGTATCCGTTGATTGTAGTTCAAACGTAAATTTGACATATCCGTTATTTTATAAGTGAAAGCTACAGTAGGAACCAGATTGGTGAATGGAATACTGAAATTTTCGGAAGGAACCTGTTCGAATTCAACAATTGAATTTGTATGTTCCAATCGAACGCCGGTATTCAAACTTATTTTTTTTAATTTAAGGGTATAACTTCCATATGCACCAATGATATGTTGTGTATGATTCATGTCTTTGGTAATTCTTCCGGGAATAAGTTCCCATTCATCAGTTTGATCGTTGAATTGTTTGTATGAGTTTTCGCTATCGTTCAAACGTAAAATATACTTTACACCGAGTTCGGCAACATGTATTTTGTTGAATGGCTCATTGTAATCAAGCTGAAATGTGTGCTCATTTCCCTGTGCTAAACTTGCAATACGTTGTTTTGAATCTGTATAATTTTTTAAAGCAGTGAACTCTGAATAATTGTCGGTGTTATTGGGAGTTCGGCTTAATTTATAAGATGCTGTGAACAGTTTTTCAGGTTTTTTGAAAGATCGTTGATAATCTAAAGTCATATCAATTCCTCCCCATGTTCCTGTAGCTTCGGTATATTGATTATAAGCCAATAAAGTGTCTCGTTGTGCATCGAAATATCCGCTCTCAGCAGTTACTTTTGCATTATGACCGCCATCGTGTCCACCAATATTCATGCTGATCAGATTTAATGAATCAATTTCGTAACTTGCTTCCACATTTCCATAGAAGTAATGAATATTTACATCCTGATTGCTTGTCTGATTAAGATACTTGAAAGAGGTTGTTTCGGTTGTATTTTCGCGGTTCACCTCAAAATACCGATTGGGTTGAACATGTTTATTGTAATTAATATTTGATGTTATACCGAATTTTTTCCTTTTAGTTGAAAAGTATATCCCACCGTTATATCCGCCATTAGTATCTATACCTGCTCGTACTGTACCTGTATAGCCCGACATTGCTTTTTCGGTTACAATATTAATGATTCCACCCAGACCCTCAGCTTCGTATTTTGCACCCGGTTCAGTTATTACTTCTATGCTTTTTATACTCGATGCAGGCATACTTTTTAATACTTGCGAAGGATTAGTGGCAGTCATTGAAGATGGTTTCCCATTTACAAAAACCCTAAAACTTGAAGAACCTTTCAATTGAATGTTGTCTTCACCATCAACAGTAACCATAGGTACTTTGCGCAACATGTCAAGGACATTTGAACTTTGCGATTCAGGATCGGATTTGGTGTCGTAAGATATTCGGTCTAAATCAACTTTCACAAGCGGTTTATTCGCTGTAATGGTTAATTCCGTTAATTTAATGTCCGAAGCTGACATTTTAATTACACCTAAATTCAAGTTTTTCATATCATCGGTTATTGTAATGGCTTTTACTGTTTTGGCCATTCCTACCGATTCAAAACTAATTAAATATTTGTCCGGCTTTGATAATGTCAGATTGAAGTTGCCATTAATATCTGCGGCTAAACGTTTCAGATAAATAGTGGGTTTGTTGACAGTAGCTAAAGAAATTGTTGCATAAGGAATGCTGTTGTTTGAAACAGAGTCAATTAATGTTCCTTTTACGATACAATTAGTTTCAGGGAGCGCTTGTGAGAAAGCAGGGGTAGTTAAAAAACACTTAGGATAACGGATAAAAAAAATACAATAGGTTTCATTTGTAAATAGTTTGGTTTTTAATAAATGTAATTACTGTTCCGGTCAGCTTTATTTTAAGATATTCAATGGCTAATTTATAAGTAAGGTACATTGTATATGCTTTTGATAAGGTTGCAGAAAATCAAGGCAAAAGTATTATAAATTTTATAATTATGCATAAATATTTTATAAAAATA
>CAYNHC010000201.1:0-6464 GCA_964396705.1 uncultured Paludibacter sp. | reverse complement strand
TTGGTTTTCAAACAATTGGCATCGCCGGTAGAAATTACAAAAGTGGAAAGAGCTAACAATAGTGATGCGCTGGTTGAAATAAAGGTGAAATCAGATATCCCCGCCTATAAGCTGCGTTCATATCGTATTCAATACAAAAACAATGATAATGAATTGGTGAATTTAGACTTGCCGATTCTTAAGCCTGGTGATACCTATGCTGTAGTACTTAAACAAATAAATCCAACATTTGCATTTGAAATTTTAAGACCCAATGGTTTTTGTGTAATTCGATACTAATAGGCTCATAATAAGAAGAGCGCCGGAATTATTACTCATTACGAGTTTTATGTGTCCGAAAATAATTCAGAGTGGAAAATAGTAGATCAAGGTGAATTTTCAAATATAAAAAACAACCCCATTTTACAGGTAAAGACATTTGCACTGGCAAAAGCCCGATACATTAAACTACGTGCAATAAAAACCACAAAAGACGATTACGTTGCCGGTTATGCCGAAATTGATGTAATTACGGAATAATCAATGCAAATTTAAAAACAAAAGCCACAGAGGATGGTCACTCTGTGTCTCAAATGTATTATGCTAATTGGCTCAAAAATCAACTGATTGATTTAAATTCTTCAATAGCCCTATCGATAAATCCGGGTTTATCTTTTTTCACCTCTATCAATAGCGTTTTTATATCTTCCGGTATAGGAAAGTATTTTTCAGCCCACAAATCTATCTCAATAAGTATCGGGAGCAAGTCAATACCCATTTGGGTTAACTTGTAGTATCCTTTTGATTTACTTTCCGTGTCATCCGATTTCTCAATAATTTTGTTTTCCTCCAATGTTTGCAACCTTGTGGCTAAAATATTGGTAGCTATTCCTTCTGCTGATTTTAAGAAATCACTGTATCTGCATTTCTTTAATTTGATTAAATCTCTGATAATCAACAATGACCATTTATCTCCCCAAATATCGAGCGAACAACTAATGGGACAATCTGATCTTTTTTTCATCTTTTTCATAAATAAATTCTTGTTTTACTTGCATTTTGCAAGCAATGTATTATCTTTGCACTTGCAATTTGCAAGCAAAGATAATACATTATATCAATACATACAAGAATGGAACTAAAAGGAAAAACAATATTAATTACCGGAGGCACGGCAGGCATAGGTTTGGAAGCTGCCAAACAATTCCTTGCCAATGGAGCAAAGGTTATTATCACAGGTAGAAATCAGGATAAATTAAACGCTGCTAAAAAAATGTATCCTACTCTGACTGCAATAAAGAGTGATGTAGCAAATGCGGAAGATACACTATCACTTTTCAATCAAATCAGAGAATTGGGAGGAATTGATATTTTATACAATAATGCAGGCGTGGTAAGTCCTCCGCTAAATTTGGGTATAGAAAATGAGAAACACCTTGAAAGTGCAACGTATGAAATGAACGTTAACTACCTTGGAGTTATCCGTTTGAACAATATTTTCATGGAAATGTTGAAGTTTAGAAAAGAAGGAGCAATCATCAACACCACTTCTATTTTGAGTTTAGTTCCTTCGGTGATTGAACCGACTTATTCGGCCACCAAAGTTGCTTTGCATTTTTACACTGAAACGCTCAGAAAACATTTGCAGTTTTTAAAAAGTAACGTTAAGGTATTTGAATTGCTCCCACCGGTAGTTGCCACAGAGATGACCGCTGATAGAGATAATAAAAAAATGAGTACGGAAAATTTAGTAAAAGCACTAATTTCCGGACTGAAAAAAGACAATTACATCATTCGGGTAGGCGATTCAAAATTACTTTATTTCATTAACCGACTTTCCCCAAAAATTGCATTTGGTTTAGTAAATAAAAACACATCTAAAATTTAATATTATATGAAAGCATTCATAGTAAAAAGCTACGGCAAAAAAGAAAAACTGCATCTAACTGAAATAGCAGAACCTGTTGTAAATGAAAATGATGTATTGGTACAAGTACATTCAGCAGGATTGAACCTTTTAGATTCAAAAATCAGATCCGGCGAATTTAAACTCATTTTACCCTACAAAACTCCGTTTACCTTGGGGCATGATGTGGCAGGTATCGTAACAAAAGTTGGTTCAAAAGTCAGTAAGTTCAAAGTAGGCGATGAGGTCTATGCCCGACCTGCTGATTACAGAATAGGGACTTTTGCCGAATACATTTCTATCAATGAAAGTGATGTAGCGTTAAAACCAAAGAGTTTGACAATGGAAGAGGCCGCCTCTATTCCATTGGTAGGTCTAACTGCCTGGCAAGCACTCATCGAAAAAGCAAATCTTCAGAAAGGTCAGAAGGTTTTCATTCAGGCAGGTTCTGGTGGTGTTGGCACATTTGCCATTCAGTTGGCAAAACATTTGGGTGCTACGGTGGCTACTACCACCAGTGCTGCTAATTTTGATTTGGTCAAAAATCTCGGTGCTGATATTGTTATCGATTACAAAAAGCAGGATTTTGAAACCATACTAAGAGATTACGATGTTGTTTTGAATAGTCAGGATCCAAAAACCTTAGAAAAATCTCTAAAAATATTAAAGCCGGGTGGAAAAATTATTTCTATTTCTGGTCCTCCTGATCCTGATTTTGCAAAGGAAGCCGGATTGAGTTGGATGTTGAAAGTTGTTTTATCACTTCTAAGTTATAAAGTTAGGAAAGCAGCAAAGCAACTGGGCGTGAGTTATTCCTTTCTTTTCATGAAAGCAAATGGAAATCAGTTAAGCCGGATTGCTGCACTTATTGATGCCGGTATTATGCGTCCGGTTGTGGACAAAGTATTTCCATTCGAAGCTACCAATGAGGCTTTGACTTATATAGAAACTGGCCGGGCAAAGGGAAAAGTAGTCATAAAACTTAATATTGATTGATTAGAGATATTCGCTTAATCGCATCAAGTGATAGCATGAGACCAAGTCATACTATCACTTGACTTAAAACCTGTCTCAAAGTGGATGTCGACTTTAAGTCGTCCTCCCCACTAAAAGAAAAAATAAATAACTAACACATTAGGCCTTGCTTTTTTCTTAATTCATTCTATCTTTGCAAAAAAGAAAAATAATTATCACATGAACATACAAACTCAAAAAATTAATCTGGCTAAAATGATCCTCGAAACAGACAATCCGAATATTTTGGAATCTGTAAAGAACATTTTTGTGAAAGCCAAACAACAGGATTTTTGGGAGACAATGCCTGAAGAACAAAAACGGGAAATAAATAAAGGATTATCTGAAATAGTAAGTGAAGATACTGTTGAATACGAAAGAGTAATGAAAAAGTATCGAAAATGAGAGAAATTGCACTTTCAAAAACTGCTGCTTCAAAACTTGAAAAATTACTTCATTATCTTGAAACTGAATGGTCGGAAAGGGTTAAACAAAATTTCATTCAAAAATTAGATAAGTCGCTTCATCTAATTCAGAACTATACATTTAGCTTTGAAAAGTCAGAAATAAAAACCGATCTTTATCGATGTATTGTAACAAAACAAACAACTTTGTATTATAAATTTGATGCAAAGAAAGTTTATATTGTTACAGTATTTGACAATAGAATGAATCCTAAGAAATTAAAAAAAGAAACAAAATAAAATATTAAATCAAACATATAGATTTATAATAAACAGACTTTTAAAAATAGTATTTAAATAGCATTCTGCTATTGTTCGCGCCCTCAGAAACCTCGGAAATTTCTTTTAAGCGAACACACAGTGTCAGATTCAATGAGCAAATGCTCGCGCCAAACGGCGTGGGCTTTTGACTTATCGACACTGTGTGGCCTCCGAGGGCCCTGAGGGCGGGTAAGAATTTTGTCCACGCTTTTTGCATCCGGACGATTCTTATCAGACCGGTAGTTCAGAGTACAAACCCCGAACTACCAATGGCTAACAGCAATCTGACAAACGCAAAAACAGCAAAGAATGACGAGTTCTACACTCAATACCAAGACATTCAAAAAGAAATAATGGCATATTTGGAATTTAACCCAAATACGTTTAATGGAAAAACTATTTTATTGCCTTGCGATGACCCTGAATGGAGCAACTTTACGAAGTTTTTTGCTCAAAACTTTAAAAGGTTTGGAATAAAAAAACTTATTAGCACAAGTTATGCTCCTGAAAGTAAATTGTATAAAACTAACTACCAGCCTACACTTTTTGAAACCAATGACCCCCAATTTGACATAGATAAAACAAAAATTAAAGGAAAAATATTCACTCTTGTTCACGACAAAAACAACGATGGAAAAATAGATTTTAACGATTTGGAGTGGACTTATTTAAATGGTGATGGTGACTTTAATAGTGAAGAAGTAAAAAAACTAAGAAATGAAGCGGATATCATTATTACAAATCCGCCTTTTTCATTATTTAGAAATTTTTTAAATTGGATTGTAGAGGCAGACAAACAACTTTTAATAATTGGTAATATGAATGCGATTACTTATAAAGAACTTTTCCAATTGATACAATCTGATAAACTTTGGTTAGGTGCGACTAATTTTAATACAGGTATGTATTTCAAAGTACCAACAGATTTTATTTATTCAGATACTTATAAGTTTGAAAAAGAACAAAATGGGGAGAAAGTAAATCGAGTTCCTGGAGTTTGTTGGTTTACAAATCTTGACCACGGAAGAAGACACCAACCAATGCCATTAATGACAATGGAAGATAATTTAAAATTTAGTAAACATAAAGAAATCAAAGGTAAAAGATCATATAACAAATATGAAAACTATGACGCAATTGATGTTCCATTTACTGATGCAATACCTAGTGATTATGATGGTGTTATGGGAGTTCCAATTACTTTTCTTGACAAATATTCACCTGAACAATTTGAGATAATATGGAGAGGTGGTGATATTGAATGGGCAGAAAAAGAATGTGACTTTTTTACACCACCTAGTCAAGATAAAACGGCAGAATACAAGTTACAAGACGTTACTTGGAGAATTCAAAACCCGTATTTATTAATTGACGGTAAAGCCCGAACTGTTTATCAACGTATTCTTATTAAGCACAAAAAACAATGACACCAACATTACGAACAGACATCACAGTTAAAGATATTTGTGATGGATTTGTATACAACGAACTTGAAGGGAAAGGCTTATTTGGTCTATCAGGAAAACTGACCATTCAGCCAGAGTATCAACGAAACTATATCTATGCCGATGGCAAAAAAGATGTTGCTGTGATAGAATCGATACTAAAAAAATATCCGTTAGGCCTGATATATTTCAATAAAGTAGCTGACAATAAATTTGAAGTTTTGGACGGCCAGCAGCGCATTACAAGTATTGGAAGATATGTTACAAATAAGTTTGCGGTTAAAGATGAAAACGGAATGGAGCAATACTTCAGTGGTATTGCCGCCGACAAACAAGAATTAATTTTAAATGCGAAACTACTTATATATGAATGCGAAGGAACAGAAACTGAAATAAAAAACTGGTTTCGCACCATCAATATTGTAGGTATTCCACTCAACAGTCAGGAAATAAATAATGCAGTATTTTCAGGTCCTTTTGTTACACTCGCAAAAGAAGAATTTAGTAATAGTCAGAACGCAAATATTCAAAAATGGAGTGCTTATGTTTCGGGCAGCGCAAACCGACAGGAATTTTTAGAACGTGCACTTGACTGGGTAAGCAAAGGAAGTATTGTTGACTATATGAGCCGACACAGATTCGACAACAATATAACCGAATTAAAAAATTATTTTACGAGTGTGATTGACTGGGCATCTACTGTTTTCATAGATGTTGAAAGTGAAATGCGTGGACTTGAATGGGGACGATTTTATGAAACATATCGCAAACAACCCTATAATCCAAAAATAGTATCGGAGGAATTGAAAAAACTCTATGCCGACCCTTATGTAAAAAACAGAAAAGGAATCTTTGAATACATATTAGGAGGTTCAACTGATACTAAGTTACTCGAAGTTCGTGTTTATGACGAAGCAACCAAAAAGTCTGTTTATGCAAATCAGACAGTAGAAGCAGAGAAAAATGGCATTTCAAATTGTCCATTATGTGCAATCGGTCACGACTCAAACAAAAGTAAAATTTGGAAACCTGCTGAGATGGATGCAGATCATGTGACTGCCTGGAGTAAAGGTGGTGCAACTGACCAGAAAAACTGTCAGATGTTATGTAAAACACACAATCGAGCAAAAGGGAATAGATAAATATAAGAGGCTAAGCTGTGTGGACTTCTTAAATTTAAATAATTTCAAAACAATTAAATTGGCGAAAATTTGTGTAATTTGCGTTCTACAAACTCCCTTTTAGTTCCAAAATTGGGAATCACTTCTTTATAAAGGTGATTATTTGATTTGATGTACGGTTGTGTTTACTTTATTTTTTGAAGAATTTCTTTTCTGTTAATTATTATTTCACTTTCCCCTGATTCTTAGCAATATAATCTTTCCAACCGGTGTA
>CAYNHC010000200.1:0-6492 GCA_964396705.1 uncultured Paludibacter sp. | reverse complement strand
ATAAAAATGTAGCCGGTGAATTGTCGAGTAAAAGGTTACGCATGGATGCTGCTTCGTTTTTTCCCGAGTTGACGAATAATAACATGCGCTATTATAATCCGGCCAAATGTCGTTCGTGGGTTTTCCCAAAAGGTTATATCGAAAGATTAACTTGCAGCGAGTCAACCCGTTTCTGTTATTTGAATGCTTATGGAGGTTATCTCGATTATCAGGGCGACGAAATTTATCTGAAAGGTATGTATGATTTTACAATGGAAACACCGCCTATTCCTGCCGGAACTTACGAAGTGCGTTTCAGTTATCAGCCTACCGGAGGGCGTGGCGCAGCTCAATTGTATTGGGATGGCTATCCATGCGGTATTCCACTGGATTTACGTATCAATGCCAATGATCCACTTATTGGATACGAAGAACCGGGTTCAAATCTTGAAGATTTTGGATTTGATGCTCAGGGTGTTAAAATTTATGGCGTTGAAAATGATAAAATGATGCGAAATCGTGGTTATATGAAAGGTCCGAATACGTATAAAGATATTTTGGGCGTTTGGTACGGTAAAAAAGTTGCCCGTCAAAGTTCACAATCCATCAGACGAATTTTAGGAGTATATACATTTGAAAAATCTGAAACTCATAAATTTTCGGTAAAAGCCGTTCGCGAAGGTCAGTTTATGATGGATTTTCTTGAATTTGTACCTTTGGAAATAATTGAATCGGAAGGTGTTGATTAAATAAGAAAGAGCCAAACCTCACCCCTCTCTTCCAAGGGAGAGGGGAAAAGAGGGGACTTAAAGACAGAAAATCAATTAAAAAGTAATCCAGAAATGAAAATAAAACATTTTTTTACAATCATCGCTCTCTTAGGCACATTCACATCCTGTAACGAACAATGGGATGAGCATTACAATGAAGTGAAAGGAGAGAAGAGCGAACAGAATTTACTTGAATACATTAAAGCACAACCTGATTTAACTGTTTTCAGTAAAATGCTTGAAGTTTCGGGCTATGATTCAATATTAAGTAAATCACAGACATACACCGTTTGGGCTCCCCTGAATAATAGTTTGCAAACCATCGATATCAGCGATACAATACTTGTGACAGAGATTGTTAAGAACCATATCAGCCGATTTTCAAGTACCACATCGGGTGTGAGTTCTAAAACAATTTATATGCTTGCCAAAAAATTTGTAAGTTTTAAACGAACTTCCGAAGGATTTACAATTGGTGGAAAATCGCTAATCATCAACAAAAGTAATATCGCTGTTTCTAACGGAATATTGCATATAATTGATGGTTACATACCCTATTTAAGTAATATCTGGGAGTTTATCGGCAAGGCTGAAGGTTTTGATTCAATCAGAAATTATCTTTACTCGCAGAGTGTTTACGAATTTGATGTGAATGCAAGTGTCGAAATCGGAACGAATGATCACGGACTTTCCATTTATGATTCGGTAATTACTTTTAAAAATGAAGTACTAAACAAAATCGGACTTTTATATGTCGAGGATAGCACATACACTGCAATTTTACCTTCGAATGCAGCCTGGAACAAAGCATATAATCAGATAAAAAGTGGCTACAAGACCTATGGTGCAGGTGGATTGCAAAAGCAAAGACTTTATACACAATGGGCACTGGTTAAAAATCTTGTTTTCCGAAATGAGTTAAATGATCCTTCCAATTTAGAATCAATGACTTCAACAACCGGAAGTATTTTCCAAAATCCCGGCTATTTATTTGAACAAACCACTAAAAATCAGTTGAGTAATGGCTTGGTTTATACTACCGACTCAATTCGGTTTAAAGCTGCCGAGTCGTGGCAACAACCTGTAAAACTTGAAGCGGAAAACTCCGATTATGGACGTAGCTTTTTGTATGCCAACTTATATGTTCGTTCAAGTTTAGGTTCGGTTTTCAATTCTGAAGTATCGGATACAAAATATCTCGTTGTGGAGCCAAGCACAGTCAGCAATACTACACAAAATACAGTTACTTTCCCTATTCCCAATAGTTTATCCGGTGAATATAATGTGTATTGTGTATTTGTACCTTCAAATATTGTTTCCGAAACAAATAAAAAACCGTATAAAGTGAGTTACTCTCTCTCGTATCTTAGTACTGTTGGTGAACAGGTGGTTGATGCAGCTATTGATTCGAAAAACGTAGTTACTCAGCCAAATAAAGTAGGTGGAGTATTCACTTCAAAGGGTGCCGAAATTACGAAAATGTTTGTTACAAAGTTTACGTTCCCCTATTGTAATATTATAAATGATAAATCAGAATCGTCAAATATTACTATGAAACTTAAAGTAAAAAATGAAGTAAAAATTACTGAGACAGCTCTTTATAGTCGTACTTTTCGGATCGATTACATAATTCTTGAACCTGTTCAATAAAAAAATAATTCAGAAAGTATGAGAAATAATAATAGAAATATTACTGACATGAACGGAAATAAATTGCGATTTATTAAATTTTGGGGTATTGTAACCATATTATTCTTTATTTCCCAAAATAACTCAATATCTCAAAACCAATCGACATCTCAACCTGAAATTATTAAGGGAGTAGTTATTGATGCCAATACCAAAAAGCCTGTTGCGGCAGCTCAGATTTCTGTTGTACAAAAAAATATATCGGCTGTAACTGACGAAAACGGTACATTCCAGATTAAAAATGTTTTTGGGACTGATGTTTTACAAGTTAGCGCCTTCGATTATAGTAGCCGCGAAATACCTTTACAGGGAAAACTATCATTGATTATTGAACTTTACCCTGATCTTTTTAGCAATACATACAAGCAAATTGATGGTGTCAACGGAAAGGTGAACAATACTTCTCTGATTTCCTCAATAAAAGGTATTGATTTACCCGGTTTTTCTGCATCTGTATCGCCTGATGAATTTTTAGTGACTGAACTCGGTGGAAATGCAAGAGTTATAAAACGTTCTGCTGTAAGTGGAATGGGGTCATCGGTTTTTATACGTGGACTCAATTCCGTTAATGCCAATGCTCAACCGCTTTATGTGGTGGATGGAGTTATTTGGAACAACTTATCTGATGTTACATCAATTCATGATGGATTTTTCAATAATCCCCTGACAAATATTGATATTACCGATGTTGAAAGTATTACAGTGATGAAAGATGGAACTTCTGTTTACGGAAGTAAAGCTGCTAATGGAATCATTCTTATCAAAACCAAAAGAGGTAGCAGTATGGCTACCAAAATTAATCTTAACATTGTTACAGGTATTACCACTACTCCTAAAACCATGCCGGTCATGAACGCCGATCAGTATAGAGTTTATGTGTCTGATATACTTGGAACTGCAGGTTTAACCAATAATGAAATTGAACAATTACCTTATCTGAAAGACGATCCTTTGCGCTCTACCTATAAATTATATCACAACAATACCAATTGGAATGATGAGGTTTATCAAAACGGTGTTTCAACCAATTACTCTATCAACGTTAATGGTGGAGACGATAAAGCGCTTTATTATTTTTCATTGGGATATACCGGAAATGATGGTGCAGTAAAATCTACTGACTTTCAAAGATACAATATGCGATTAAACGCAGATGTGAACATGACAAAAGAAATTTCGGTGGGTATCAATATCGGAATTGCAAGTATTAACCGTAAAGTAATTGATGATGGTGTAAATAATTACACATCACCTACCTGGCTGAGTTTAATAAAATCTCCTTTTTTGAGTCCAAACAATTATACTTCGATGGGCGATAAAACCTCTGAATATACCTTTGCCGATATTTTTGATGTTGGAAATCCCGGAGGAGTTATTAAGTACTCGAACAATACTGTAAAGCAGTACAGATTTAATGTGAGTTTGAAACCTGAGATAAAATTATCACCTGATTTTACACTTACAGAACAATTTGATTATAACCTGAATAAGACCAACGAAGATTATTATCGTCCATATCTTTTTACAGCACCGATTTTTATACAAAGATTAGGCGATTCGTACAATGCCCGTATGAGTCAGGTAATGCGTAATAATTCGATTTTCAGCGATACCCGTTTGAAATTTGTAAAACAACTTGACGATTTACAACGTATAAATGCTTTTGTCGGTACACGTTATTTGTATCAGTATTTCGAATCGGATTATGTGGAAGGACATAATTCTCTGAATAATTCATCAATCAATCTGGTAGGTGGTTTCAGTTCACTTCTGACTGATGGGATTAATAATATTAGTAAATCCATTTCGCATTATGCCAGTGCAGATTATAGTTATGACAATCGATATTTTGTAAATGCAGCTATTGCCATGGATGGATCTTCACGTTTCGGGAAGGAAACTAAAAGCGGTTTTTCGCTATTCAATCACAGTTGGGGAGTTTTTCCATCGGTGAATGGTGCCTGGTTAATATCGTCCGAAAAATTTATGAATAATGTAAAAGGTATTAATCTTTTGAAATTGAGAGCCGGTTACGGAATTACCGGAAATGATGATATTGAAGATTACAAAACATCAGCCTATTTCACCTCAGTGCGTCTTAAAGGAGTTGCAAACGGTATGGTCCTTTCGGGTTTAGCAAATCCCGAAATACAATGGGAAACAACTTCGAGAGCCAATGCAGGATTAGATGTCAATTTGTTAAATGAAAGAATTGCTTTGTCTTTTGATGTTTTTACAGGCGTTACAAGTAATTTGCTTATTCTTAAAGATTATCAGGATGTTGTAGGTTTGGATAAATACTGGACCAATGAAGGAAGTTTATCCAACAAAGGATTTGAATTTTCATTGTCAGCAAAAATGTTGAATCTGAAAAATTTCCAATGGGAACTTGGTGTAAGTGCCGGTCACTATAAAAATGAAATTATCGATTTGCCGAATGGTGAATTTACTACCAATGTTTATGGTGGTGAAGTATTAACAGCGGTTGGCAATCCTGCAGGTGTATTCTATGGTTACAAAACAAATGGTGTTTTTGTTCACGAAGCAGCAGCAACCGAAGCAGGCTTGAAAATGCTGAATGAATATGGTACATACAGTTCTTTTGGAGCTGGTGATGTCATTTTTGAAGATAAAGTAGTTGATGGAATAATTGATGAAAAGGATAAACAAATAATTGGTGATCCTAATCCTGATTTTTATGGAACATTTAGTAATGTGTTTAATTATAAAAAACTGACATTAAGCACTTTGTTTACTTATTCGTACGGTAATGATATTTATAATTTCCAACGAAATTATCTTGAGTCGGCAAGTGATTACAGCAATCAAACCACAAAATTATTATCGCGATGGACAACCGATGGTCAGGTGACTACACAGCCCAAAGCAGTATTTGGCGACCCAATGAAGAATGCCCGTTTCTCCGACCGTTGGATTGAAGATGGTTCCTACATACGGTTGAAATCTTTATCGTTGTCATATAATCTTCCTTTGAAAAGTAACTTTATTGAAGGAATTGATTTTTGGGTTTCAGCCAATAATTTATTTACGATTACAAATTATTTAGGTGCTGATCCTGAATTTTCAGCTCAGAATTCAGTCCTTTATCAGGGTGTCGATGCCGGATTGCTTCCATTGAGTAAGAGTTACTATATCGGTCTCAAGTTCAATTTGTAAAAAAGAAAGTATTTAATAATTTTCAGAAAATAATAAAACTGAAATTAAAAATGAGATATAAAATGAAAAAAATCATCCCATTGATAGTAAGTGTTCTCATCAACTCAACATTTTTGATGAGTTGCGATGGATTACTTGGAGTTGACTCAAAACGATTAACAACCGATGATGAATATGGTCTGAAATCATCCGGCGATTCAATATATTCTACCTTTGGACTTTTTAGTCAATTGCAGAAATTAGCCGATAGTTATGTCTTGCTTGGAGAGTTGCGTGCCGATTTATTGGATATTTCCGCTACTTCCGATCCCGATTTACGAGAAATAAATGCATTGAACATTACTGAAAATAATATTTACGTAAATATTAAAGATTATTATGCTGTAATTAATAATTGCAATTATATTATTCAACATCTTGATACCAATGTAGTTGATCAGGGACAGAAATTGAAACTGCGACAATATGCCGCTGTAAAAAGCATAAGAGCCTGGACATATATGCAGTTAGCGCTTAATTTTAAAGAAGTGAAATATTATACAGATCCAATACTTACGGTAGCCGATGCAGAACGTACTGATTATCAGGTTTGCAATATGGAACAACTTGCACCTTTGCTGATAGCCGATTTAGAACCTTTGAAAATAGTAGGAGATCTTAATCTTGGAGTTATTGATTCTTACAATACTTCCTATTCAATTTTTCCGGTCAGGTTTTTACTTGGCGATTTATATTTGTGGACAGGTGAATATGAAAAATCAGCCATTGAGTACAGAGAACTTATTTACGAGAAAAGAATAGTGATTAATAAAGACAATACTTCATATTGGGTATCTGTAAACAATACAATCAGTTCGAGTGCTTATGTGAACTGGTT
>CAYNHC010000199.1:0-6531 GCA_964396705.1 uncultured Paludibacter sp. | reverse complement strand
GGAATGCCATGGCCATGGTGGTGAAGGCGAATAAAAATGAAAATGGTATTGGTGGTCATATTTCCACTTATGCTTCGGTGGCTACTTTGCTCGAAGTTGGTTTTAATCACTTTTTCAGAGGAAAAGGTGATGGTCACGATGGTGATTTGATTTATTTTCAGGGACATGCAGCGCCCGGAATTTATTCACGGGCTTTTCTCGAAGGCCGAATCAGTGCAGATCAATTGAATAATTTTCGACGGGAATTAAATCCCAACGGTGGCGGACTTTCCTCTTATCCACATCCCTGGCTTATGCCCAATTTTTGGGAATTCCCAACCGTTTCGATGGGCTTAGGACCTATTATGGCCATTTATCAGGCACGTTTTAACCGTTATTTGGAGGATAGAGATTTGAAAGTGACTTCACATCAAAAAGTGTGGGCTTTTCTGGGCGATGGTGAAACGGATGAACCGGAAGCGCTGGGTGCAATCACATTGGCTGCGCGCGAAAAATTGGATAATTTGATTTTTGTAATCAACTGTAATTTGCAACGTTTGGATGGTCCGGTACGTGGAAATGGAAAAATTGTTCAGGAGCTGGAAGCGGTTTTCAAAGGTGCAGGCTGGAATGTAATCAAAGTACTTTGGGGTGGTGAATGGGACGAGTTGATCGAAAATGACAACAAAGGAAAATTGGTGAAACGAATGGGTGAAGTTGTTGACGGTCAGTCACAAAAATTTTCCATTTCTCCCGGAGATTATGTTCGCAAAGAGTTTTTTGGAGTTGATCCTGAATTATTAGAAATGGTAAGTCATATTTCGGATGATCAATTGAAGAAAATGAAACGGGGCGGTCACGATCCCGAAAAAGTTTTTGCAGCTTATAATACTGCCGTGCATCACACAGGTCAACCAACCGTGATTCTTGCCAATACCATAAAAGGCTATGGGTTGGGCGAAAGTGGTGAAGGTAAAAATATTACACATTCGCAGAAAAAATTAAACGAAGATGAATTAAAAGAATTCAGAACACGTTTCGGAATTCCAATATCAGATGATGAGGTGTCGAAAACGCCATTTTACAAGCTTCCTGAAGATTCTCCGGAATTGAAATACCTGAAAAAACGCCGGGAAGAATTAGGCGGTTACGTGCCACAAAGAAAAGTGGATGTTCGCTCTATCAAAACGCCACCCGAAGAAGTTTTCGAAGAATTTTATAAAGGTTCGGATGGCAAAGAACTTTCGTCAACCATGGCTTTTGTCAGGATTTTGACCAAATTATTGAAAGACAAAGAAATTGGAAAACTAATCGTGCCGATTGTGCCCGACGAAGCCCGTACTTTTGGTATGGAATCACTTTTCCGGCAGTCAGGAATTTACTCACATGTTGGTCAGTTGTACGAACCGGTTGATAAAGAGCTGCTTTTGTATTATAAAGAAGCTCAAAACGGACAAATTCTCGAAGAAGGAATTACCGAAGCAGGTGCCATGTCGTCGTTTATTAGCGCCGGAACAGCTTATGCGACGCATGGTATTAACATGATGCCATTTTTTGTGTATTATTCCATGTTCGGTTTGCAGCGCATTGGCGATTTGGTTTGGGCTGGTGCCGATATGGCGGTGAAAGGATTTTTGGTGGGTGGAACTGCCGGGCGTACCACCTTGGCAGGTGAAGGTTTACAACATCAGGACGGAAATAGTCATTTGTTGGCTTATCCGGTGCCTAATTTGGTGACTTACGACCCCGCTTTTGCATACGAATTGGCAGTGATTATTCGTGATGGTATCAGAAGAATGTACGAAGAACAGGAAAAAGTGTTCTATTACATTACAATAATGAACGAAAATTACCCAATGCCAGCCATGCCCGAAGGAGTGAAGGATGGAATTTTGAAAGGAATGTATCGTTTCAAAGTCGGAGCGCAAAAAGAATCTGCCTTGGTCGCCAACTTGTTAGGAAGTGGTACCATTCTGAATGAAGCATTGAAAGCTGCTGAGATATTAGAAGAAAAATACAAGGTGTCGGCAAATGTTTATAGCGTAACAAGTTACAAGGAATTGCGAAGAGATGCCATGGACATTGAAAGATATAATTTACTTCATCCTGACAAAGAAAAAACGCCTTATGTTTCAACCGTTATCGATAACGAAGGTGTCATTGTTGCGGCATCGGATTATGTGAAAACCTTGCCAGATTCAATTTCCAAATGGTTGCCAAACAGGCTGTACTCGTTGGGGACTGATGGTTTTGGTCGCAGTGAAGGACGTAATGAATTGCGCGATTTTTTCGAAGTAGATGCCAAACATATTGTTTTCGCAACTTTGTACGCTTTATACAAAGAAGGAAAATATAAGTTGACCGATTTGAAAAAGGCAATGAAAGAGTTGGATATTAATCCAGATAAATTGAATCCAATGGTTTCGTAATTTTAAACAAATGAAAGAATTTAAAATACCTGAATTAGGTGAAAATATAAGCTCCGCAACAATTACCAAAGTATTGGTTAAAGTGGGTGATATTGTGGAACTTGACCAAACTGTGTTAGAACTGGAAACTGATAAAGCCACTATTGATGTGCCGTCAGATGTGGCAGGAAAGGTGAGTGAAGTGAAAGTAAATGAGGGCGATAGTGTGACTATCGGACAAGTTATTTTCATTGTGGAAGTCGATGAGAAAACTGCCAATATTCCTTCTGTTGAAGTTCCAATTGCAGCAAAAATAAGTGAAAAAGTGGTGGTTGCAACAACTGAAAACAAAAATGCCGGAGCAACAGAAGTTCCAAATACTGCTGGTGAGCAGGAATTTCTATTGCCTGAATTGGGCGAAAATATCGTTTCGGCAACTGTTATAAAAGTACTGATTGCTGTAGGCGATACCTTGGAACTTGATCAGGCTGTGCTTGAACTCGAAACCGATAAAGCTACCATAGAAGTCCCATCAACAATGTCGGGAAAAGTGACAGCACTTTTTGTAGCCGAAGGTGATGTTATTAAAATCGGAGCAGTAATTTTCAAGGTGAGTGGTAGTGTAAATGCACCAGTTCAAATTGCCCAGCCTCTTGTAGTTGAGTCAACTTCGGAAGTAACTGTGGATGAAAAACCACAGGAATTTACACCGGTCAATAATCATCCGGTAGAAAATAACACAAAAGTGGTTTTGATTGATAATCAGCCGGCTATTCTTTCGAATGCTGCACCAGCCGCACCGTCAGTTCGGCGATTGGCACGCGAAATTGGTGTTGATGTGAACCAGATAAAAGGTACAGGACCAGGAGGAAGAATTTTGCTCGACGATGTGAAGGCATTCAGCAAAACTTTGCACCAGCAACGCGATGAAGTGCAACACATTCGTGCCGAACAACATTCGGAACCGTTACCCGATTTTACTAAATTCGGTGAGGTTGAATTGCTAGCGATGAGCAATATACGCTACAAAACAGCCGAGCATTTGAGTTACGCCTGGCACACTATTCCGCATGTAACGCAATTCGACAAAGCAGATATTACTGCATTGGAAGAATTCCGGAAAAGCTATGCTAAAATGGCTGACAAGCAAGGTGTGAAACTGACTGTAACAGCTATTTTAGTAAAAGTGATTGCATTGGCACTGAAAAAGTTCCCCCAGTTTAACGCCAGCGTGGACATGCAAAACAAACAAATTGTGTATAAAAAATACTTCAATATTGGTGTTGCTGTTGATACTGAATTCGGATTGATGGTTCCTGTGATTCGCAATGCCGATAAAATGACTGTCATTGAAATTGCACGCGAAATGAATGTGTTGGCCGAAAAAGCACGTACTAAAAAAGCAGGTATTGCTGATTTGAGTGGTAGTTGTTTTACCATTACAAACCTGGGTGGAATAGGTGGAACGGCATTTACACCAATAGTAAATGCGCCTGAAGTAGCTATTTTGGGAATTTCCCGCGGACAAATGGAACCTGTATATATTGATGGTAAATTTGAACCCCGCTTGATGTTGCCTTTTTCACTTTCGTACGATCACCGCGTGATTGATGGAGCGGATGGAATTCGGTTCTTGCGCTGGGTTATTGATGCATTAGAAAATCCAATGAAATTAATTGTGGAAGGATAGATTCATTTACTATTTATTCATTTACTATTTACAATTTTAAATATATGAGTCTAAATATTTTAGTAATTGGTGGAGGTCCGGGTGGTTATGCTGCTGCGTTTTATGCAGCCGATTTGGGAATGAATGTAACACTTGTTGATATGGAGAAAAATCCCGGTGGGGTTTGTCTGTATCGGGGTTGTATTCCTTCCAAAGCATTGCTACACGTTGCAAAACTGATAAACGAGGCCAAAGAAGCCAAAAATTGGGGCGTTGATTTTGGTGAACCAAAGATTGATATTGATCAGTTGAGAGCGTTTAAAAATAAAGTTGTCAACCAACTAACCGGCGGTTTGGGTGTCTTGACCAAACAACGAAAGATAAATTTTGTACAAGGTCGTGCTGCTTTCACTTCGTCGAATTTTGTAGTGGTTACAAAGTCAAATGGAACAACTGAGCAGATCAATTTTGATAAAGTCATTATCGCTACCGGTTCGGTTATTGCTACCATTCCTGCTTTGCAGATTGATAGTAAGCGATTATTAAACTCGACAACTGCTCTCGATTTGCCCACCATTCCGAAATCTTTATTGGTGATAGGTGGTGGATATATCGGACTGGAATTAGGTTCGGTATATGCTGCATTGGGTACAAAAGTGTCGGTGGTAGAATTTATGGATCGATTGCTGCCGGCCGCTGACAGTGATTTGGTTTCGCATTTGCAAAAGCGCATCACCAAATCGTTCGACAAAATTATGCTCCAATCCAAAGTGGTGGAAATAAAAGAAGCAGCGGATGGTTTAGTGGTGAAAATTGAGAATAAAGACAAGCAAATTGAAGAAATGCACTACGATTATGTGTTGATGTCGATTGGTCGCAAGCCGCAAACCGCAGGATTGGGACTCGAAAACACCAAAGTTCAAGTCAACGAACGTGGTTGGATCATTGCCGACAACACGCTAAAAACTAGTGATGATAACATTTACGCTATTGGTGATATTGTGGGCGAACCCATGTTGGCGCACAAAGCTTCGCACGAAGGACGCGTGGCTGTGGATGCGATTTCCGGTAAAAAAGTAGCATTTGAACCCTTGGCTATTCCAGCCGTTGTGTTTACTGATCCCGAAATTGCATGGGCTGGCATCACCGAGAATCAGGCCAATGCAAAAGGAATCAACTTTGTGATGTCAAAATTTCCATGGGCAGCAAGCGGCAGAGCTACTACCCTGGATCGAAACGATGGACTTACCAAGTTAATTATTGATCCGGAAACTGAAAGGATTTTAGGAATTGGAATTTGCGGTCCGGGAGCCGGCGAAATGATTGCTGAAGGTGTATTGGCCATTGAAATGGGTGCCACAGTCAGCGATTTAGCACTCACTATTCACCCACATCCAACTTTGTCGGAAACGGTTATGGAAGCTGCCGAATTGTTTTACGGACACTCGTCGCATATTTATAAACCGGCAAAGAAATAGTTAAATAATTTACAATTTAAAGATTTACAATTTACAATTATAGATTATTGATAATTAACAAATTAGTATCGTAAAATGTGTAATAATTTAATAGTATTTAAATAATATTGATAGGTGAAATTATTTTATGCAAATATCAAAGAAAATAGTTACCATTTTGGTAAAAATATATTACCTTTGCATTAAATATGAATCAATAATGAGAGTCATTGCAAAAAAGATACTTCGTGAGTTCTGGGAAAAGCAAACAGATGCTCAAGAACAATTAAAAACTTGGCATAATGAAGCATTAAAAGCAAAATGGACAAATCCTATTGATATAAAAGCACAGTATCCAAAAGCCAGTATTCTAAAAGGTGGAAGAGTAGTTTTTAATATCTGTGGTAATAAATATAGATTAATCGTACAGATTAATTACCTAAGAGAATGGGTTTTTATAAGATTTATAGGTACACATAGCGATTACGATAGTATTAATGCTGATACAATTTAAGGATATGGAAATTAAAGTAATTAAAAATGAAAACGACTATAACGAAGCTTTACGAAGTCTCGAAGTAGTATTTGATGCACCTGCAAATTCGAAGGAAGGTGATATGGCTGAGTTGTTAAGCATATTAATCGAGAATTACGAAAACCAACACTATCCAATTGAAGCCCCTGATCCAATTGAAGCTATTAAATTTAGAATGGAACAAATGGATATGGACAACAATGATTTGGCTCAGATTATTGGTTACAAAAGCCGGGTTTCGGAAATATTTAATAATAAAAGAAAGTTGACACTAACGATGATTCGTAAGATTCATCAAAAAATGAATATACCTTACGAATCATTAATAACTGAATAGTTAAGCAATTATTATACTGAAAATGGCTGAATTTCAACTCTGAAATTCAGCTATTTTTAGTAATAATTTAATTGTTTCAATAAATTTGTAAAATCAATCCAAATTGTAAACACAGGTGCAAAAATTAATATATTATTAGCAACAGT